>CAZDYS010000916.1:0-1507 GCA_964509445.1 uncultured Planctomycetaceae bacterium | reverse complement strand
GACCTCCTCTCGTTCAAGGGCATGGCGCGTGAGGCCAAGACCCGCATGATCGAGGCGGAGAAGAAGAAGAAGGCTAAGGAGGAAGCCAAGGCCGCGAAGGCCGCGGCGGAGGCGGCCAAGAAGGCCGCGGAGGAGGGAGCCGAGACCGCTCAAGAGGGCGAGTCCGGCGAGTAGCCGCGCATGGATCAGGCGACCCTGCAGAAGATCTTCTACGGCGCTCTCGGGCTCCTCGCGCTCGCGCTGCTCGGCCTCGGGCTGGCGCTCGCGGGCGCGCCCGGCGTGTCCTTCGGACTGTTCACGGCGCTGACGCTCGGAGGTGCACTGGTGTGCATCTGGGAGCGCTCGGTGGTGCGGAGTGCGTTCGCCCTGATGGCGACGTTCATCGGCATCGCCGGGCTGTTCGTGCTGCTCGAGTCCGACTTCCTCGCCATGGCGCAGATCCTGATCTACGTCGGCGGCATCCTCGCCCTCCTGCTGTTCGGCGTGATGCTCTCGCCCCCGGACATGGAGGAGCGCTCGCTCAAGCGCGTGCTGCCGGGCCTGGTCCTGGTGGGCCTGGGCACGGCCTGGGTCGCCTTCGAGGTCGCGAACAACGTCACCTGGGCGCAGACCAGCGTCCCCGGGGACGGTGCGGTGGAGAGCACCTTCGGGAACGCGGAACGCGTCGGCGTGGGCTTCCTCGCCGTCGACCAGTACGTCGTGGCCTTCGAGCTCGCCGCCGTCGTCCTGACCGTCGCGCTGGTCGCAGCGGTCTACATCGCCCGCCGGAAGAAGGCGGACCTGGAACCGGGGGACACCAACTGATGGGTCTCGGAGCCTACGTCGCGGTCTCGGCCGCGCTCTTCGCGCTCGGCATCGTCGCGATCCTCACGCGCCGGAACGTGCTCTACATCCTGATGGGGATCGAGATGATCCTGAACGCCGCGAACATCAACTTCGTGGCCTTCAACCGCTTCGGGGACAACGGCCTCGACGGCCGCATGTTCGCGATCTTCACGATCATCCTGGCCGCGGCGGAGGCCGCGGTCGCGCTCGCCATCGTGCTGAACGTCTTCCACCTGTTCGACTCCATCAAGCCCAGCGAGGCGGACCTCCTGCGCGAATAGCATGCTCGGTCTCCTCTCTTCCCTGGCCGGCTCCGGCCTGACCGAAACGGACTTCAAGCTGCTCCTCGCGGTGCCGCTGATTCCGCTGTTCGGCTACCTCCTCCAAATCTCGCTGCGGAAGAAGCTGCCGCACGGCGACAAGATCCTGACCACCGGCATGTTCGCCGTCATGTGCATCACCGTGTACATGGCCGCGAAGATGCTCGGCGCGCACGGCGAGAACTTCCTGAACCACTCGGGCCAGTTCGGGCTCGAGCTCGGCTGGCTCTACTCCGGCGCCGGTGGTGAGGTCCCGACGCACCACAACGTCGTCACCGGGATCTTCTACGACCCGCTCGGCGCGGGGATGCTGGCCGTGGTCGGCATCGTCTCGTTCTGCGTGCCACTGTGCACCCCGGGGT
>CAZDYS010000915.1:0-1510 GCA_964509445.1 uncultured Planctomycetaceae bacterium | reverse complement strand
CGTCGAGGTCGGGAGCCCGGGCCGGACGCTCGATCGACGCGAGGGCGTCGAGGTCGTCGCCGACCGCGTGACCCGGCTCGAGCACCGGCTCGTCCCGTCCGGAGGGTTGGAGGGAATCGCGCGCAGCGGCGGCTATCTGGGCGTGGCGCGCGGGGAGCTCACGCGTCCGGAACGCGTGGCCATCCTGCCGGCCAACGGGTCCTTCCACTTCGCAGGGCTCGCTCCGGGCGAGTGGGTCGTCGCGCGCTACCACTCGAACGCCGGCGTCGCTCCCGTGCCCCTGGCGACCGTGCGCGTCGAGGCGGGCAGGACCACCTGGCTGGACCTCGATCGCGACGGGAACTACCCGATTCGTCTGCGCGGGCGCGTGACCTCGGCGGGAGCTCCGGTACGAGACGCGGTCGTCCGGCTGGGCAGCCGAAGCGCGGAGGTCGAGTCCGACGGGCGCTTCACCCTCGGCCTTGCGTTCGCTCGCACCGGAGGCGTGGAGCCGACGGCGTTCTCCTGGCCCGACGGAGGGAAGCAGGGAGCGCGCTCCACGAGGCTCGAGCACGCGTTCCGCTTTCCCGGTATGGCGGCCGATGCCCGGCTCTGGGAGGGCGAGCTGGAGCTCGGAGCCGAGCGCCTCCTGGTGCGCACGCGCGGCCAGGACGGCGGCCCTGTCCGGGCGGACGTGCAGATGCGTCTGGTCGCCTCGGCGCGCGAGGAGCTCCTGCGGATCGAGGCGATCGGCACCAGCGACGCGGAAGGGGAGCTGCCCTTGCCCTGGCTCGAGGCGGGCTCCTACAGCGGTACGGTGCTGTTCCCGAGCGGGTACGAGCATCCGTTCACCGTCGAGCTACCGCGCTCCGCACCGCTGGAGCTCGTCGCGCCACCGATCGGGGCGCTCGAGGTGCTCGTGCTCGGCGAGGACGGAGATCCGCTGCGCGGTGCCGAGGTGGAAGTCTCCGCCTGGCTCGACCCGGGGGCCCCTCCGGACCGCGGGGAGGACTGGCCGCAGGCTTCGCTCGCTTCGCAGCGCACGAACGTCGACAGCGACGGGCGCGCGCGGTTCCGCGCGGTTCGCGCAGGACCGGTCCGCGTGGTGGTCCTGGTCGACGAGCCGAACGACTGGAGGATCGCGGTTCCGCGGAGCACGTTCGACGCGCGCGTCGCCGCCGGCGAGCTCCTCGAACGCACCGTGCAGGTCGAGCCCCGCGCGCGTCCCGGCGGATCGTCGTTCTAGCCGCGCCCGGAGCGCGCTCCCCCGGACGCGAGCGGCGGGGCCTCGTCCGGGTCGTGTTCGCGCTCGAGGGCGTTCAGGGCCCGCTCGACCGCGCTCCGCAGCTCCTCCTGGGACCGCCCCTCGGGGAAGAGCGGCTCTCCGAAGTGGATGTCGATGCGCGTGAAGGGCTTGGGGAACTGCATGCGGTCCCAGGCCTTGCGCAGGATCCAGCGGCGTCGCGGAACGGCGATCGCCGGGAGCACCGGGACGTCTTCCTCGACCGCGAGCATCGCGATCCCCCTGCGC
>CAZDYS010000914.1:0-1512 GCA_964509445.1 uncultured Planctomycetaceae bacterium | reverse complement strand
CTCGCGGGATGCAGCGCGCGCGCGGAACTCGGAAGACGTATCGTACCGAGGGCCCGCGTTCCCCGAGGCGGGACCGCGGGAGGCCAGCAGGGGCCCGTGTCCACGCCCCTCTCCGCACTCCCCCTCCTCGTTCGCCCCCCAGGGCATGCGCGAGCAGGCCAGACCCGCCGGGGAATGGCCCCGCTGGCGGCGCGAGAGCGCCCCCCCTACCCTCTCCGAGGACCGCGGCCGACCCCCGATGCCTTCGATCCCCGCCGAGCACGCCGAACCCCGTCCCGAAGCCCGCGCGCGGCGAGCTCGTCACGCCGCACGGACCGCATGCCCGCGTCGGTGAGAAGCGCGCGCGCCCTGTCCGCCCTGCGACGAGGCCTCGGTGTGCTCCTCGCGCTCCACGTCGTCGCCGCGGCGTGGATCCTGGTGGCGCTCCCGGGCCTGGGCTTCATCCTCGGGACCCGACCGTGCCCGCTGGACCTCGCGGAGGCGCCAGGACCGCACCCCGCGAGCCGCCTCGAGCGCGTCGGCGCGCTGCACCACTGCCACCTGGTCGGGACGCACGCGGAGCGCGGCCTGGCCTGCGGCTCGCTGACGGCACCGATGATGGAGCGGCACGAGCTCGAGCTCTTCTCGACGCTGGAGAGCCTCGTGCCCGCGTTCCCGCTGCGTCACCTGATCCTCGGGATGGTGACCTTCAACAACGCGGACCTCGACGGGTACCTGGAGCCGCGCGAGCTCGAAGCCGTGGCGGGGATCGCGCTCGGCTACCGCCGCGCGGGAGATCCGCACGCGCACGTCGGACCGGCCTACGCGCGCATCCTCGGGTACCACGCGCTGCACGACGCCAGCCAGTACCTGATCGACAACCCGCTGATCAACGCGCCGCTGGTCGGCTGCACGGCCTTCGCTCTCGACGGCGCACGGACGCGTGACGGACACCTCCTGGTCGGACGCCTGTTCGACTTCGAGGGCGGGCGCAGCTTCGACGAGGACAAGGTCGTCTACACGGTCGAGCCCACGGACGGTGGGCAGCGCTTCGTGCACGTCGCCTGGGGCGGCGTGCACGGCGCGGTGACGGGCATGAACGAGTCGGGCCTGTGGCTCAGCGTGAACGCGGGCGTGAGCGACGGCGTCGCGCGCACGGGCCGGCCGCTGATCGTCGCGGTCCATCACGCGCTCGAACACTGCCGCACGATCGACGAGGCGGTAGCGCACCTGCGGTCGGCTCCGGTCTTCGTCAGCGAGTCCGTACTGATCGCGTCGCGGGACGCGGGCGAGGGACCGCGCGCCGTCGTCCTCGAGCTCGCGCCCGAGGGCTCGCACGTGCGCGCGATGCGCGACGACTGGATCGGAGCCACGAACCACTTCGAGCACGACGGCTGGCGCGACGACGAGGCGAACCGCACGCGCAGGGCGGAGGGCACCACGCTCGCGCGTCGCCGGCGGCTGGAGGAGCTCCTGGTCGGCGACGCCGCGGCCGCGAGCCCGGCGCACACGCCGCTCTCCGCCCTCGAGGTG
>CAZDYS010000913.1:0-1516 GCA_964509445.1 uncultured Planctomycetaceae bacterium | reverse complement strand
CGGGGACGGTAGCCGCGCTCCTCGTGGTGCACCCGTCCCGCGCGGCTGTTGACGAGCACCGCGACCGGACGGCGCGAGAGCCACGCGCAGGCGCGCACCACGAGCCCGCGCAGGCGCGCGCGCCGCTCGTCCTGTTGTCCCGCGTTGCGCAGGTTCCACAGGAGCGGGACGCCGATCTTGCGGGCCACCAGGGCGCCCAACAGATCCGCGTGGTAGAGCCAGGTCTGCAGCACGTCCGGCCGGTCCTTCGCGAGCGAGGCGCGGAGGCGCGCGAGCCCGCGCGGGTCGATGCGGCCGGGCTCGAGGTCGAGCTCCTCCACCGCGAAACCCTCGGAGCGGAACGCCTCGACCAGCGGCCCGCCGGAGCGCAGGCTCACGACGCGCATGCGGAAGCGCTCGCGGTCCGCGTGCCGCAGCAGTTTCTGGAGCATGCGCTGGGCACCGCCCACGTCGAGGCTCGTGATCAGGTGGCAGACGGCGACGGGCGAACTCACGCGGTCGCCTCCTTCGCGGTCCGCGCGCGCTCGAGAGCGCGCTCGGTGGCGTCCAGCAGCGCAGGGAGCGAGTAGGTCGCGCGCACGCGCTCCCGCGCGGCGGCTCCCCGCGTGCGGCGATCGTCCGGGGACAGCGCGAGCAGCTCCTCGATCCCGCGCGCCAGGGCCGCCGCATCGCGTGCGGGCACGACCACGCCCGTCTCTCCCACGGCTGCGCGCGCGTCGCCGACATCCGTCACGACGCAGGAGAGCCCACAGGCCATCGCCTCGACGATCACGTTCGGGAAGCCCTCGGCGAAGGAGGAGGACACGAACAGGTCGAGCTCGGGGAGCAGCGCCTCCGGGGGCGTCGCGTCGGCGCCCCGTCCGGCGGACACCAGGTGCACGCGACCCGCGAGCGCCGGTCCGGCGAGCGCGGCGGTCACCTCGGGCGGTGCGGAGGCGCGGTCCGGGACACCGAGCACGAAGTGGACGGCGGAGCCCTCGCGCTCGACACGCTCCAGCACGCGCGCCGCGGCGGCCAGGTGATTCGTGTGGTCCTTGAAGGCCGTGAAGCGCGCCAGGTGTCCGACCAGGAGCGCGTCCGACTCCAGCCCGAGGCGGCGGCGCAGGTCGCCGCGCTCGCGCGGACGAAAGCGCTCGACGTCGATTCCATTCGGGATCACGCAGGCGTTCCGCGGCAAGTAGCCCAGCGCCTCGTGCGCGGCCCGCGCGACCTCGGCGTTCGAGATCGCGAGGTCGACGCCGGTCCGCTCGCGCTTGGCCGCCCAGCGCAGGAGGCGCAGAGAACGCGAGAGCCCGGTGCCCTCGTGCCGGATGCTCCAGACGACCGTCGGCGGACGCAGGATCGCCCGTGCAGCCCGAGCGGCGACCAGGTTGGTCGGGTAGTCGCCGGCGTAGAGCACGTCCACCGCCTCGGCGTCCAGACGCTCGGCGAGCCGCTGCCGTGCGCGTCCGAGCGCGAGCGTCGCGACGCGTGGTCGACGGTCGAGCAGGGGTCGGACCGGGACGTCCGCCGCCTC
>CAZDYS010000912.1:0-1518 GCA_964509445.1 uncultured Planctomycetaceae bacterium | reverse complement strand
GCTCGCGCGCTCCTCCTCCGAGGCGCGGCACGCGGCGGAGCGCTGGCTCGGCGTACACGTGACCGCCGAGGACGCCCCGCGGCTGGCGCGCGCGGCCCTGGAGGGAGACGCCGAGGTGCGCGTGCGCCTGGCCCGCGTGGTGGCGCAGGCGGACGAGACGCTGTGGCTCTCGGCGCGACTCCTGGCGCGCGGCGAGCCGACCCTGGAGGAGATCGCTGCGGAGGCGCTCTCGGAGCGCGTCCTGCGCTGGAATCGCGAGGCCGACGAGGATCCCCTGCGCGGCCCGGAGCTGTTCCGCGCGATCGAGCGCACGGCGCAGCGCAGCTGGCCCGAGACCTTCGTGCTCCCGCTGCTCCCGACCCTGCGCGAGACCGTCGCGCTCCTGGCGCGGCGCAGCCGCACCCCGGTGGGGCTGGTCGTGGACCCGGCCGTCGCGGATCGACCGCCGCAGCCGGGGCCCGGCTTCGCGCTCGGCACCTGGGACGCGGTCGTCCGCCAGCTCGCCGAGCGCTACGGCACCGTGGTGGAGGGTCACGGCTTCGCGGTCCAGGACGGGGCCGTCACGAGCGGCGCGTTCCTGGTCCTCGCCGACGCGTCCGCGTTCGAGACGCGCTCCGCCGTGGAGCGCCTGATCGCCTGGTTCCGCACCGCCCAGAGCAGCCTGACCGACGGCGCGCGCATCGACGCGTCCCTGGCGCTGGCCTCCTCCCAGTGGCCCGACGCGCTCGCGTTCCTGGACCACGGCTTTCGCGCGCGGCCGACCGGCGCGCGCGTCCCCGGCGAGCCCGCGGGTCCCGCGGAGCTCGGGACGACGCTCGGTCTCCTGGCCGCGGCCTCGGAGGGACGCGTCTCGGGCGCGCTGCAGGATCCCGCCACGGTGCTCTCCCTGCTCGCCTCGGCGGCCGAGGCCTGGGAGGAGGGCGCGCGACGGGAGCCCTACGCCTACGCCGTCCTCGACGCGCTGTCCCGCCTGCCGAACCGCCTCGGACCGGAGACGACCGTCGGCGAGCTCCTGACGCGCGACTGGGAGCAGCTGTCCGTCGTCGAGCGCTGGTTCCGGCTGGCCGTCCTCGAGGGCGTGGGGGCGCCGGAGGCGGAGCGCGTCGCACGGGAGACCCTGCGCGCGGAGGACACGGACGGCGCGCTGATCCTCGCGGCCCTGCGCGCGCTGCACCGGGCAGGCGTCGGGCCGTCGCGCGCGGGGACCCCGTTCGTGCTGCGCGCTCCTCAGCGCGCGCTGGGGGAGGTGCGCACGCTGGACGACGTGCTCGAGCTGTCGCTCCTCCTCGCGCGACCGGAGCTCGACCTGCCGGAGGACTGGCAGGACGCGCGCTCCGCCCACGCGAAGGTCGGACCGCTCGCACAGCTGGCGCTCCTGGCGCGGGCCGTGCGCCGCGACGACGCGGACCGCGCGGTGGAGCACTGGCTCGCCCTCGCTCCGGAGGTCACGGCGAAGGACGTGGGCGGGGTCTTCTCCAAGCTGTTCGACGGGCACGAGCCCGTGCTGCGTGAGACCTG
>CAZDYS010000911.1:0-1523 GCA_964509445.1 uncultured Planctomycetaceae bacterium | reverse complement strand
CGCGATGGACTTCAAGGTCACCCCGAAGAACCGCGAGAGTCTGTGGCGGCACTGCCACGAGCTCGTCGAGCGCGTCCTCGACGCGGGCGGTCGGTTCTACTTCGCGAAGGACCTGGTGCTCGGGCCGGACGTGGCCGAGCGCATGTACCCGGCGGACAAGCTGCAGGGCTTCCTGTCCCTCAAGCGCGCGCTCGATCCCGAGGGCATCCTCCAGACGGACCTCTGGCGCCGCGTGTTCTCGCGCTGCGCCGCCTGAGGGCTCCGCGGGCGGGCCGCCGTCCGCCCCTCGGACGCGGCGCGCCTTTTTCCCGGCCCGGGACCAGTTCGCGGGGTGCGCCGGCCGATGGTCGCCCTGGTCCGCTCCGTCCCCCGGAGCGAGCCCACGGCTTCGCACCATGTTCCGCTCCTCGGTCCTCCTGGCGCTCTGCGCCCTCGCCTCGTCCCTGTCCGCGCAGAAGACGGGGCAGCCGGGCTCCCCCGGCTCCGGCGGCAACGCCGACCCGACTCCGATCCAGGTCGTGATCAGCCGCGACACGGGCTTCGGGGCCGTGCGCGTCGGCGAGACCCGGACGCGGCGTGTGGTCGTCACGAATCGCGGCGCCGGTCCGGTCGCGCTCAGCGGCCTGGGGATCGAGGACGACACCTCGGGCTCGTTCTCCGTGGTCAACCCGCAGTCGTCCGGCGCGCTCGCGGCCGGCGACCAGCGCGTCTACGAGGTCTCGTTCACGCCGACCGCCCGCGGGCTGCACCGCGCGCGCGCGTCGGTCCTCGCGGACCTGCCCGACCAGCTCGGGCCGAACGTCTTCGAGCTCGAGGCCTGGGGCGTGGGCGGTCCCGGCGAGGAGCTCTTCGTGGCGACCGGCTGGGGGAGCGACGTGACCGGTGCGGACGGAACGGTCTGGAGCGCCGACTACGGAGCGCGCCTCGGGACGATCAGCGGCGGACTGCAGAGCGTCGAGGGGACGCAGGACGACCTGCTCCTCGGAACGCACCGGGCAGGACCCGTCGTGCGCTACGCTCTCGCGCTGCCGCAGGCCGGCACCTACGAGGTGCGCCTCCTGTTCGCCGAGCCCACCGCGACGGGCATCGGACAGCGCGTGTTCGACGTGTTCCTCGAGGGTCGGCTCGCGCGCGGCTCCCTGGACCTGGTCCGCGAAGCCGGTCCCGGGACCCTGCACGAGGAGATCCTCCTCGCGAACGTCCGCGACGGGACGCTCGATCTCGACCTGGTCGCCTCCGTCGGGGAGGCCGTCCTCAGCGCGATCGCGGTCCGCTCCGTTCCCGTCCTGGAGGTGCGGCCGAAACGGATCGACTTCGGGGCCGTCGCACAGGGGGACAGCGCGCAGCGCCAGCTCGTGCTGCGCAACACGGGTCTGGTCGACCTTCCGCTCGAGTCCATCGGCTTCCGGCTCGGAGGCAGCGGGACCTCGAGCGCGTTCACGGTGGAGCTGGGAGCTTCGAGCTTCCCCGGCAGCACCGGCCCGGTGACCTACGGCACGCCGTTCGTCCTCCCGGCGCGCCAG
>CAZDYS010000910.1:0-1529 GCA_964509445.1 uncultured Planctomycetaceae bacterium | reverse complement strand
CGCGCGGCCTACGAGAAGGCCGCCGCGAAGGCGCCCGAGGAGGGCGGCTCGGCGTCGAAGAAGAGCCTCGAGCAGCACCTCAACGACATCCACCTGAAGGTCATCAAGGGGCTGTTCGACGAGTCGTTCCTGGGAGTCGTCCCGGCCCAGGCACCGATGTACGGACAGGAGAAGGGCTGCAAGCTGAAGTGGCCGGGACCGTCCTGGTCCGGAACCTGCGTCATGCCCTGAGCGCCTTCGACTCCGTCGGGAGGCGTCGACCCACGCGCTGCAGCGGAGACTCGTTCTCAGGGAGAGGGTCGAACGCGTGCGGCCCGAGCACGAGCACGCCCGCGCAGTTTCCCGCTGCATGCGCTAGGCGTCGCGGCGGGAACGCGCGAGACTCTGCGCCTCGAGAACGCACGTCCGCCCCTCGCGCCCACGGAGACAAGCAGTGAACCAGTCCATCGACACCGACAACCCCCTCGAGTCGCCGGAGATCCTCGACCAGCTGAAGAAGCTCGTGCAGCTGGAGCTCGCCGGCGTCATCCGGTACTCGCACTACGCGCTGATGGTCAGCGGACCGAACCGCATCCCGCAGGTCACGTTCTTCAAGCAGCAGGCGACCGAGTCGCTGGACCACGCGCAGCGCGCCGGGGAGATCCTCACGGGCCTCGGAGGGCACCCCGAGATGAAGGCCGTGCAGCTCGACGAGACGCACCGGCACGACATGAAGACGATCCTGGAGGAGAGCTACGCGCACGAGCGCCAGGCGATCGCGATGTACACCGACCTCGCGAAGAGCGCCGCGGGCCGCAGCGTGCTGCTCGAGGAGTTCGCGCGCTCGATGGTCGCGACCGAGGAAGAGCACCTGCTCGAGCTGCGCAAGATGCTGCGCGACCTGGAGTAGGTCGGGGCGCGCTCGCTAGCGGTTCGTCTCGACGGCGGCGCGCAGCGCGAGGTTCTCGTCGACGACCCAGCGCAGGAACGCCTGGCGCTGCTCGAAGTTCCACTCCTCCCCGGTGAGGGCCTGCTCCGGGCGGAACCCGGAGGCGCGCCCCTCCCACCGACGACGGACCTCCTCGGGGATCTCGAGCGTCCCCAAGGCGCCCAGAACCTCGTCGATCCGGCGCCGGATACGCTGGACCTCGGCCGGTTCCGAGAGCCCGTTCTGGAAGCGCAGCAGGGTCTCCTCGGACTCGTCGAGCTTCGCGAGCAGCGTGCGCCAGCGTCGCTCCGCCTCGCGCTCCGGGAACGGCTCGACGACCGTGCGCTCCTCCGCGGGTCGACCGAGCGCGGTGCGCGGACGTCTCGCTTCCGCGGAGGGAAGCGGCGCGCGTGCGACCGCAGGCCGCGCCGGCGGTCCGGTCTCCGCTGTGGGCTCCCGCGGCGGTCTCGACCGTTCCGGCCGCTCCGGCGTCCGGGAGTCCGTGCTCGGCTCCGGCGGCTGCGCGCGGACGTCCTCCTCGGACTCCTCGGAGCGCGGCACCCGCTTCGGTGCGCGCTTCGCGAGGTGCGCCTCGTGCATCCCCAGGGCTCCGGCCTCGAAG
>CAZDYS010000909.1:0-1537 GCA_964509445.1 uncultured Planctomycetaceae bacterium | reverse complement strand
CCGCGCCTGGTGGCCCCGCCGGAGACGGCGCGGGAGGCCGGGTGCCTGCCGGACACCTGCGCGCTCGCCGCCGGGACTCTCGCGGACGTGGTGCGCTGGCTGGTCACCGGGGAGGGCCTCGCGAAGCCCTCCTCGCTGGAGGAAGCCGAGCCGCTCGTCGAGAGCACGCTGGACACGATCCGCGGGCAGCCCTTCGGAAAGCGCGCTCTCGCGCTCGCCGCCGTCGGAGGGCACGACCTCCTGTTCAGCGGTCCGCCGGGAACGGGGAAGAGCCTGCTGGCGCGTGCGCTCGTGGAGCTCCTGCC
Source organism: uncultured Planctomycetaceae bacterium (assembly GCA_964509445.1). Lineage (GTDB taxonomy): Bacteria > Planctomycetota > UBA1135 > UBA1135 > CAZDYS01. The sequence continues at coordinate 1,232 of CAZDYS010000909.1, read as the reverse complement.
CGCCCCCACGCTCGAGGAGCGCATCGAGATCACCCGCGTGCACGCGGTCCGTGGTCGCTGGACGGGCACCCTGCTCTCCCAGCGTCCGTTCCGCGCGCCCCACCACACCGTCAGCGCGGCCGGCCTGATCGGAGGCGGACAGCCGATCGCGCCCGGGGAGATCTCTCTTGCGCACCGGGGGGTCCTGTTCCTCGACGAGCTACCGGAGTTCCGCCGCGAGACGCTGGAGGGCCTGCGGCAACCGCTCGAGACCGGGCGCGTGCTGCTGGCTCGCGCCGGTCGTCGGATCGAGCTTCCCGCGGACTTTCGCCTGGTCGCCGCGATGAATCCGTGCCCGTGCGGATTTCGCGGTCATCCGGCACGCCCCTGCCGCTGCTCCCCGCACGAGGTGCGTCGCTACCGGCGCCGGATCTCGGGTCCGCTGCTGGACCGCATCGATCTGCGCCTGGAGGTCGCGGTACCGGCGTTCGAGGCGTTCGCGAAGCGAGAGGCGCACGACGACGGCCGGGCGACCGGCCACCGCCTGCGGGAGCAGGTGACCGCGGCCCGCGAACGCGCGCACGAGCGCCAGGGCGCGCGAACCAACGCGGGCCTCGACGCGGACGCGCTCGATCGCTGGGTGCCGCTCGCAGGTCCTGTTCGCCGTCTGCTGGAAGGAGCCGCCGAGGCGCGCGCGCTGTCCGCCCGAGGCCTCCAGAGCCTGCGCCGCGTGGCCCGTTCGGTGGCGGATCTCGAGGACAGCCCGACCGTCACGGAGGACCACGTCGCCGAGGCGCTCGCCCTGCGGGCACCGCTGAGCGCGGCCTCGGAATGATCGACGAACGGGAGCCGCGACGCGCGCTCAGGCCTTCTTCCGCCGGTCGGCGCGCCGGACGACGAACCGCAGGCCCGACCAGGTCTCGTCCACCGCGCAGACCTTGTTGTCCACCAGCCCGGAGGCCAGGCCGCGCTCGCGAACGACCCCGTCCGCCAGCTCGGTCGCGAGGCCGGAGGACTTCTTGGGCCAGCACAGCCACAGCCCTCCGTCCTCGGTGAGCCGTTCGCGCCCCGCCGCGAGCCCACGCTCCAGCTCGCGCTCGGTTCGAGCGAACGCCAGCACCACGTCGAACGCACGCGTCCCGCGCAGGCCGCGCACGAGCGCGACGTTCGCGGGAAGTGGATCGAGGAGCTGCTCGAGCTCCGCCGGTGCGCCGAGGAGCGCGACGCGCGCGCCCTCGCGGATGCCCAGCTTC
>CAZDYS010000908.1:0-1538 GCA_964509445.1 uncultured Planctomycetaceae bacterium | reverse complement strand
TCGATCCCGCTCTGCGCGAGGACCTGCGCGATCCCGTGCCCCATCGTGCCCGAGCCGAGGACCGCAGCCCGCTCGACGTGTTCCGCTCGCTTCATGGTCAACTCCCGGGGGTCAGGACGATCTTGCCGAGGACCTTGCGATCCTCCAGCAGCTGGTGGGCCTCGGCCACGTCCGCGAGCGGCATCACGCGGTCGACGACCGGCTGGTAGGCGCCCGAGGCGACGCGCTCGAAGATCGGGTCCAGCGCAGCGCGCGGCCCCATCGTCGAGCCGAGGAGCGACAGGTTCTTGATGAACAGGTGCGGCAGGATCACGTCCACCTTCGGGCCCGTGGTGCCGCCGCAGGTGACGAGTCGACCGTTCCGCGCGAGGCAGGCGGTGGAGCCGCGCCAGGTCGCTGGTCCGACGTGCTCGAACACGACCTGGCAGCCGCCCTTCGCGAGCGCCTTCACCTGCTTGGGCCAGCTCTCGTCGCCGTGGTCCACCACGTGGTGGGCGCCGAGCTCCTTGGCCAGCGCGCGCTTCTCCTCGCTGCCGGCCGTCGCGATGACCGTGGCACCGAGGTCCCGCGCGATCTGGATGCCGGCCGAGCCCACGCCGCTGGTCCCCGCGAGAACGAGCACCGTCTCGCCGGGCTGCAGCTTCGCGCGCGTCACGAGCGCCCCCCATGCGGTCAGGAACACCAGCGGGACGGCGGCCGCGCGGACCGGATCGACGCCCGCCGGGAGCGGACGGCAGTAGCGCGCCTCGAGCGCGACGACCTCGCAGTCGAAGCCGTCCGAGTGCTCCCCGCGAATCTCGTAGTCGGCGGCGAGGTGGTCCTCTCCCCGCTCGACCTCCGGCGACGGGGAGCTGGTGTAGCCGGGCTCCAGCACGATCGGCTGTCCGACCTCGAGGCCCTGGACGCCCTCGCCGAGGGCCAGCACCTCGCCGGTACCGTCGCACCCGAGGATGCGCGGGAACGGAACGGGGAAGCCCGGCATGCCGCGGCGAACCCACAGGTCGAGGTGGTTGATCGAGACCGCGCTCACGCGCGCCAGGACCTCTCCAGGTCCGGCCTCCGGCGTCGGGACGTCCTCGACCTTCAGGACCTCCGGCCCTCCGTGTTCGTGGATGCGTACGGCCTTCATGTCAGCTCCCCTGGAACGAAGCGTCGCGCTTCTCGACGAACGCGGCGATGCCCTCGGCGGCGTCGGCGGAGGCGAACAGCTTCGCCTGCAGCTCGCGCTCGAGCGCCAACCCCGCCTCGAGCGGCAGCTCGAGTCCGGTCTGCACGGCACGCTTGATGTGCCCGACGGACAGGGCCGCCTTGCCGGGCGTGCAGTAGCTCGTCGCGAGGTCGGAGACGGCCGCCAGGAACGCCGCCTCGTCCTCGGCCTCGATCAGCTCGCTCACCAGCCCGAGCGCCTGGGCGGTCTCGTAGTCGAAGAGCTCGCCCTTGGCCATGAGCTCGATCGCCTTGGCCTTGCCGACGACGCGCGCGACTCGCTGGGTCCCGCCCGTGCCCGGGAGCACGCCGAGCGCGATCTCCGGCAGCCC
>CAZDYS010000907.1:0-1542 GCA_964509445.1 uncultured Planctomycetaceae bacterium | reverse complement strand
GGTCGCGAACAAGGCACAAGCAACCGCGACGACGTCCGCGAAAGGGCCGTACTTTCCGAGATCCATCGCTCGTTCCCTCCTAGTAGTTGAGACGCACCGCTGCCTGGGGCCCCGGGAGAGTGATCACAGCATTGTGATCCCATCGAATGGTGCTGCCATAGGCGCCGCCATCCACTCCGAAGACGTAGGTCCCGGACTGGAGAACACTGGAAGCCGGAGTCGTCGGAGCGGCGAAGTAGCGCGGGGAGATCCGGTAGGCGCCCGACCAGAACACTCTCAGGCCCGGACTGTTCGTCATCACGTCGAAAGCGCAGCCCGGAATGGAGGCCGGACTCCCCCCCAAACGCTCCGGCAAGCGCACATCGCCCCCGGCTCGCCATGTTGCGCCGAGACTCCTGAGCGCGGCGACTCTCGTCGCCATGAACTCCACGGAGCGATCGAAGAACGAAGCCCTCGCCTTCTCGTGAGGCACCAATTCCGCCTTGCTGGAGGCATCGAAGGAACGAAGCAGGCGCTTCTCCAACTCCCTCCCGATCGAACTGGACGGCCCCGGGGACAAGGAGTCCGTGCCGGCACTCTCTCCCAGACGAATTCCTGAAGGGTCCAAACACGACAGAGCCACGGGAACAACAGAACCCCCGAAGCTCACGGCCGGAACGTCGAGTTGAACGAGACGGAGCCACCTCAGGTCGCTGAGGAAGTCCTCCACGTCTTCCTCGAGATCAGAGAGCACGACTCCTTCCGGAGATTCCACTTCACGGATGTCGGGGTCGAGGAGTTCGTCGACAAGCTGCCGCGCGAGATCCCTGTCGTTACTCGAGGGGTCGGTCATGAGATCCACCAATTCAGGAGGCGATTCGAGCCAAGGCAGGGCCCGGTCGAATCAGGGAAAGGGACTTCCGCCATTGCCCGTCCGGCACGCAGGTTCTGAGCAGCCCCACGCGCCACAGGCCACGTCCACCGACGAGCCCCGAGCCAAGAGTTGCCGGCGCATTCCCCCAAGAGGACGAGGCGCCGAGCGGTACCACGAAGAAGGGGGGCCGTTCCCGCCAAGTTTCTGGAGCTCCCACCGGAGAATCCGGGATGGAGAAGCGTGTGGGTTCCTGCCAGGCGCAGCCGAGACTGTCTTGATCTCACATGGGCATGGGCAGCAGCGGGAGTTGCTGCGGCGGCAAGCCTCCTGCAGGCACAGGCACACCGTCGCTTCCCCCTCACGTCACGCGTCGCACGCACGACGTGACGCGAGCGCAGGGCCGGAACGCGAAGGACCCACGCGCGTGGGGATGGTCCGGGGTTTGCCAAGGGGCGGGCGATTGAGCCGAACCCTCTCCCCCTGACCCCGGACCTCCGTCCCCCGGAGCGAGATCCCGATGAGACTCCTCTCCCGCCTCCCCTTCGCGAGCCTGCTCGCGGCCGCCGCCTTCGTTCTCAGTCTGACCTCCGGCACGGCCGACCCCGTGGATCGGGTCCAGCTTCGCGACCTGCGTGGCTGGGGCATGATCGCCACGACGGACAAGCCCTACTACCAGAGCGGCGAGACGA
>CAZDYS010000906.1:0-1542 GCA_964509445.1 uncultured Planctomycetaceae bacterium | reverse complement strand
ACTCCTCCGCGCGCGACCGTCTCCCCGCCGTCGATCCGACGCACGGCGTCCGTGAAGCCCGGCACCAGGCCGCTCGCGACCGGCAGGTTCACCATGCAGGCCGGCAGGTTGGCGCGCGCGGTCCGCCCCGCGTCGAAGGGCATCAGTCCCTCCGCCAGTCGCTCCGGGTGCAGCGCGACGAGCACGGCCACGGCGCCGCGTTGCTTCGCCTCCATCACCTTCTGGAACAGCGAGCCGGCGGAGCCCCAGGAGCTTCCTTCCGCGAGGAGCGACGCCGGCGGCGTCCCGCGCACGACCAGGACGACCGCCCCGTCGACGTCGAGGCCCTCGTAGTCGCTCCAGCCGAGCGACTCGTCGTGGATGCCGTAGCCCGCGAACGCGATGCGACCGGTCGCCGGCTCGGTCGAGGAGCAGAAGAGCGGCGCGAGGAAGCGCGGGTCGCGGTAGCGGCGCAGCGCCGTGCCTCCGGCTTCGCGCACGAGCGAGACCTCGGAGCTGCCCCCGTCGCGCGCCGGCAGCGGCACCGCGAACTCCTGGAAGAACCCGTCCGTCCCGGCCGGCTCGAGGCCGAGTTCCTCCATCCGCTGGGCGATCCAGGCCGCCGACTCGACCTCGCCACGCGTTCCGGCGCGCCGCCCCTCGCGCGCGTCGTCCGCCAACCAGGCGACGTCCGCACGCAGGCGTTCCGCGTCCGCCTCGACCGGCGGATGCGCGGTCGCCACGGCGGTGGACGCGGCCGAGTCGGTGGCCCCCGGGCCCTGGCAGCCGGAAAGGAGCAGGAGCGTGAACAGCGCGAGCGCGGACTTGGACTTCATCCCGGCATGGTAGCGAGGCACGGGTCCTCACCCACGCGCGTCTCGGTCCGTATGCTGCGACCATGGCCGACGCCCCCGATGCCTCGACCGGATCCGGGCTCGAGGAGAAGCGACGCTTCACCTGGCTCCTCCTGTTCCTGGTGCCGCTCGTCCTGGTCGGCCCCACGCTGCTGCGCGGCGACCTGTTCCTGCCCCAGCTCCCGTCCGCCCACGCCCCCTTCCGCGAGGAGGCCCCGACGCGCGCCGAGGCCGCTCTCGAGGAGCAGAACTTCCCCACCGCCGACCGGCTCTACCCGGTGCTGACGGACCAGGTCGCGATGCGCGCGGCCCTGGAGCGCGGGGAGCTCCCGCTCTGGGAGCCCCTGCTCGGACTCGGTCTGCCGCTCTTCGCCCAGAGCCTCGCGGGGGCCGCCTACCCTCCCAACTGGCTCGGTTTCCTGATCGCGCCGGAGCGTGCGGCCGGCCCGCTCGCGATGCTCACGCTGCTGCTCGCGGGGCTCGGAGCCTGGCTCTTCCTCGGACGCATCGGACTCCACCCGATCGCGCGCCTCTTCGGCGCGCTGGCCTACCAGGTCGGTGGCTGGGGGGTCGCCAACCTCTTCCTCTACATGAAGGTCGACGCGGGCCTGTGGCTGCCCTGGGCGCTCTGGGCCGTCGAGGGGATCGCGCGCCAGCGACGCGGCAGCAGCCTGTGGCTCACGGTCTCGCTGGGCTGTTCGGTGCTCGC
>CAZDYS010000905.1:0-1549 GCA_964509445.1 uncultured Planctomycetaceae bacterium | reverse complement strand
CGGGCCTCCGGAGCGCGCTCGTCGTCGAGCCCCTGCTCGCGCCTTCGACGGCCCACGTCGACGTCGCCGGCCTGATGGATCCGGCCATGCTCGACCGCGTGTTCGAGACCTTCCGCCGCATCGCGACGCACTACACGCTGCTCGCGGAGCTCCTCGAGGTCGACGTGCTGTGCCTCGGAGCGGGGATGGAACGGCTGTCCGCCACCGTCCCCACGGACATCGACCCGCCGGGGCGCGTGCGCGCGAAGGCGGAGCGGCTCCCGCGCTGGCGCGCGCTCCTCGGACCGCTGCGCACGCTCTTCGCCGGCGCGCTCACCTACGCGGCGGACCTGCGCGGCGAAGCCCAGCAGGTGGGGTTCTGGGACGAGCTCGACCGCGTCGGGCTGCTCTCGTTCCAGCAGCTCGAGTGGTCCCAGTCGCGCTACGAGGACGGGTTCCCCACCTCGATCACCGGCTCGCTGCAGGACGGCTTCCGCGCCGCCGGCGAGCTCGCGACGCGCGTCGGGAAGCCGGCGCTCGTGTTCCAGCTCGGGCACCCGGCGCGAGCGGACTCCTTCGAGAACCCCGCGGTGCCGCGCGGAGAGCCGAGCAACGCCGCCCAGGAGCGCGTCTACCGCGCGCTCGGCGACGTTTTCGGCTCCTGGCAGTTCCGCAAGGCGCCGGTCGACTTCCTCCTCTGGCGTTGGGACGCCGCCGCGGAGCCCGCGGGCAACGGCTACTCCCCGCGCGGCCGTCCGGCCGCCGCGCACCTCGAGCGCATCTTTCGCCGCTGAGCCCCGAGCCCTCCCGTGGATCCGTCCCCTCTGGCTGACGTGCCGCTGACCGCGCTGCGCGGCGTGGGGCCGGCGCGTGCGCGCGCGTTCACCCGGCTCGGACTGACCTGCGTCCAGGACCTCGTCCTGGTCTGTCCCCGCGGGTTCGAGCGTCAGGGGGGTCGTCTCCCCGTGGCGGAGGCGCTGGACCGCGTGGGCGAGCTCGTCGCCGTGCGTGGCCGGTTGCGCTCGGCCCGCATCTTCCGCGCCGGCCGTCGGCGCTCGACGGTCTCCGTGGACGTGGAGGACGAGACCGGCAAGCTGCGCGCCTCCTTCTTCAACCAGCCCTGGATGTTCGAGCGGCTGAAGACGCTCGTCTCCGAGGGGGTCACCACGGAGCTCTACGGCAAGCTCGTGGAGGGCAAGAGCGGCCCGGTGCTCTCGAGCCCCAAGCTGGTCGACGCGGACGAGGACCTGCCCGCGCCCGGCACGCTGGTGCCGCTCTATCCCGCGACCGAGGGGGTCTCCCAGGGGTTCCTGCGCGGCCTGGTCCGGCGCGCGATCGACGCGTACCTCGACGAGCTCGAGGATCCCCTGCCGGAGGAAGCGCGGCGCGAGCACGACCTCTTCGAGCTGCGCGAAGCCGTACGAACGCTGCACCGTCCGCCCGACGAGGAGGCCTTCGGTGCGGCGCGCAGACGTCTCGCGCTGGAGCGTCTCCTGGGCGTCCAGGCCCGCCTCATGGAGGCGCGCCGCGTGAGCCGCGCCGGCCGCGCGCGCAGCGTCGCGCTCGAGCC
>CAZDYS010000904.1:0-1550 GCA_964509445.1 uncultured Planctomycetaceae bacterium | reverse complement strand
GCGGATCGAGGCCGCGAGGCCGGAGAGGAGCCTGCGGTTCCGGGCGGGTCGGCCACGGCGCCGCGGGGCCGGGAAGCCCTGCGGACCGGGTCCTCCCCGGGACCTCCCCCGGATCGTCCGGGAAAGGGGAGCGGGCGGCTCCTCCCACCGCTGCGGTCACCGGTCGCGGAGTCCTCACGAGGATCTCCTCCGCGCCCGACGGCGGGCGGGGAGGGGCGGTGCGCCTGGCACACCCTCCGCCGGCGTTCTCCTGAAGAAGGAGCGCCCGTGCACCTGAACGCTACCCCGGATCCAGAGCGCGGCAAGCGGACCGGGGGAATCCGCCCCGTCGCGGCGTGCCCTCACTCGCCGCTGCGCGGCCGGCGACGACGCCGGCGACGCCGCCGGCGGCGGCCGGAGCGAGCCTTGGTGCGCAGCTCGTCGAGCTCCTCCTCGGGGACCTCGAGGGCGCGCTGGTAGCGCTGGCACCAGGCGTCGTAGAGGTCCCAGCCCTGGCCCCAGGCGGCGGAGCGCAGGCGGAACAGGTGCAGCGCCTCGGGGAACTCGTCCGAGCGCAGGAAGAGCAGCGGACGGAAATTCTTTCGCGACGGCTGGGTGAAGCGTCGCTGGGCGCAGATGATGCGCTTCGCGCGCTCGACGGCGCGGCGGGGGAGGCGCGCGCGCAGGGCGACCGGATCGATCGTCTCGCTGGCGGTGCGGGCCCACTCGGCGTCGCTGAGCTCCTCCTCGTCGCGGCCCTGCATGTCGCGCTCGATCAGGCGCAGGAAGAGCACGGCGATCAGGACGGGTGTGGTCGGATCCGTTCCCGCGTGGAGGTCCGCGTCGAGCGCCTCGAGCAGGCGCCAGTAGCTGTCGGCCCGGTGGTGGGCGTCCGGGTCGGGATCGTCGCGGCGGCCGAGGAAGTGGTCGACGGTGGGCAGGAGCGCCTGCAGCGCGCCGCAGGCCCGCATCATCCGGAACGCTCCCAGAGCGGTCCCCGAACGCATCAGGCGCAGGATCTCCTCGAGCACGCGCGGCGGCGCCGAGCGGGTCAGCTCGTCCGCCAGCCGGCACATCGCGTCCCAGGTGAACTCCTCGATGCGGAAGCCCAGACGCGTCGCGAACTTGATCGCGCGCAGGATGCGGACCGGGTCCTCGGCGATGCGCACCTCCGGGTCCCCGATGGTGCGGAGCACCGCCGTCTCGAGGTCCGGGATGCCCTCGACCCAGTCGTGGATCTCGCCGGCGGTCGGGTCGAAGAACAGCCCGTTGATCGTGAAGTCGCGCCGCCGAGCGTCCTCCTCGGCGGTGCCGAAGACGTTGTCCTCGCGGATCAGGAGGTCGCCGTCGTCGTCCCCGCTGGGAGCCGGCTCCCCGCGGAAGGTGGCGGTCTCGATCACGTTCGCGCCGTAGACGACGTGGACCAGGCGGAAGCGGCGCCCGATGATCCGCCCGTTGCGGAACAGCCGCTTGACCTGGCGCGGATGCGCTTCGGTGGCGACGTCGAAGTCCTTGGGCGACCGCCCGAGGATCAGGTCGCGTACGCAGCCGCCGACGAGGTAGGCCTCGTG
>CAZDYS010000903.1:0-1558 GCA_964509445.1 uncultured Planctomycetaceae bacterium | reverse complement strand
CACGACCACCACGCGCTCGCGGACCTGGTCGACAACCGGCACGCCCGGGAGATCGTCGTCGCCTGGGCCAAGGAGTCCGACCTCGACCTGATCCACGTGCACCACGTCACGGGCTTCTCCTCGACCGTGCTGGAGGGGCTGCGCGAGCTCGACAAGCCGCTCGTGATGACGCTGCACGACTACTGGTCGCTGTGCCCGCGCGGACAGATGCTCGACGTCGAGGGCGTCGTGCAGACGCAGCCGGACCCGGAGCGCTGCTCCACCTGCCTCAAGGCGACCTGGCCGCACCTGATGCCTTCCGCCGGCGCCGAGGCCCGCGGGCCGAACGGGGCGGAGGTCGCGACGGACGTCGACGCCGCGCGGGAGCGCACCGCCTACGCGCTGCAGTGCCTGCAGGCGCCGCACCGGCTGTTCACGCCGTCGGAGGCGGCGAAGGACGTCTACGTGCGCGCGGGCCTCGCCGGCGCCAGCATCGAGGTCGTCCCGAACGGCATCGAGGTCGACGAGCTCGCCGCCTCCGTCCGTCGCCTGCGCGCCGTGCGCGAGGGCGACGAGGAGAGCGACGAGATCCGCCTCGGCGTGCTCGGCACCCTGCTGCCCAGCAAGGGCTGCCTCGAGCTGATCCGCGCGTTCCAGGACGCGTCCGTGCCGGACCTCTCGCTCGAGGTGCACGGCAACATGCCGAGCTACCACGGCGACTCGAGCTACATCGAGGAGATCAAGCGCATCGCCGAGAGCGACCCGCGCATCCGCATCAACGGCCCCTACGACCACGACCGTCTCGCGGAGATCCTCTCCGGGCTCGACGGCGTCGCGGCGCCCTCGCGCTGGGCCGAGGTCTTCGGCCTGACGGTGCGGGAGGCGCGTGCGGCCGGCCTGCCGGTGCTCGTGAGCTCCGCCGGGGACCTGGGCTCCGTCGCCGCCGACGGGCAGGCCGGGGTCGTGACCGAGGTGGACGACCACGACGGGTGGGTCGAGGCCCTGCGCGCCTTCGCCGACTACAAGAACCGCGCCCGCTGGCGGCGTCACAAGACGCAGCCGCGGACGGCCTTCGACATGATGCTCCAGCTCGAGCGTGCCTACGTCGACGTGATCGAGGAGGTCACCGGCGAGAAGCCGACGCTCGCCCACGAGCCCGGGGTCGGCAAGGCGAAGCGCCGCGGGCTCGGGTTCTTCTTCGGGCGTTAGGGGCGGGACGCGGGCTCAGGCGCCCGCCACGGCGCGCCAGTAGCGCACGAGCTCGTCGCCCAGCGTCTTCCAGGTGAAGCGCTCGAGGGCGAAGGCGCGGCCACGTTCCCCCAGGGCGCGTGCGGCGGTCGGGTCCTCGAGCAGCGCGACCGTGCGCTCGGCGAACGCCTCGGGCGTGTCGCCCAGAGCGAGGTGCTCGCCGTCGACGAGGTCGAGCCCCTCGGCGCCGATCGTGGTGCTGACCGTCGGCGTTCCGACGCCGAGCGCCTCGGCGATCTTCAGTCGCGTGCCGCCGCCGATGCGCAGCGGGACGACCATGGCGCTCGTCGAGCGCAGCCACGGGACGACGCGCGACGCGCGGCCGTGGATC
>CAZDYS010000902.1:0-1563 GCA_964509445.1 uncultured Planctomycetaceae bacterium | reverse complement strand
GGTCAGGATCCTGAGCCAGAGGGTACATGTCCTTTGAGAGGCAGCCTGTCACTCCTCGTCCGCGCGCGCCGCCCCCACCCAGAAGCGCTCCTTCGCGGCGTCCAGCACCAGGACGTGGCGGCGGAACAACCGGTTGCCGCACATGCCGCGCATGTGCGTACCGCGCAGGAGCTGCGTGAGACCGGCCACCATGGACGGGTCCGGCCATTCGATCGTGCTCACCTGCTCCACCGCGATCGTCGTCTCGCCGAACACGATGCTGGAGCGCGTCGCGACGTTGTGGACCTTCACCGGTCGGCCCCAGGAGTTCGCCGGATAGACGACCTCCTCGGCCCCCTCGAGCGCCATGGCGGCGAAGGTCTCCTCGTCGGTGATCAGCTCGAACGCGCTCGAGCCGGTGTCGAACCACAGACTGCCGGGCGTTCCGTCGACGACCGCCGGCAGGAACAGCCTGCGTCCGCGGAAGGAGAACGGCTCGAAGGTCTGCTCCCGAAAGCGCTCGGGGACCGAGGCCGCGAGCTCGATGCGGTTGCGCGGGAAGTCGAGCACGAGCACGCGACCGTCGAGCCAGTCGGCTCCCAGCGTGCCCAGGAACGGACGCGAGGCGCCGTCCTCCCAGTCGATCGAACCTCCGTGAGGGACGACGTCGAGACGGTCCGCACGGACGCGTGTCGTCCCCACCGTGAGCTCCAGGTCGACGACCGAGGAGGCCCCGGACGCGGGTCGCTGGAGGTTCGCCCCGCGCGCGATCACGGCGTCCACGGCCTCGCGATAGAGCACGCTCGAGGGAGCACCGAGGTCGAACTGCAGGTAGAGCGGAACGTCGATCCCCTCGAGGGAGCAGGGCAGGACGAGGAACGCGCGCTCGACGACGAGGTCTCCGACCTGGTGCGCGCCCCAGAGCATCTCGAAGGGCGTGCCGAGCTCGGAGACCGACAGCGCGTTCTCCGGCGCCGTGAAGAAGGCCTGGGCCGGATCCTGCGCGCCGGCCGGTCGCGAACCGGCGGCGAGGAGGACGAGGGAGACGAGCGCGGTGCGGAGAGCGTGGGGTTCTCGGATCATGGCTTGGTGTCGGGCGCGCCGGAGGAGGCCGCGGAGTGGTGATCGTGCCCGTGCCACGGTAGGCACGGGCGCAGCGGTGTCTTGCACGGGAGTCGCCCCGGTTGGTGCGCGCGTCACGCCTCGCGCCCCGCGCGACGGTAGCGCGCCGGCGTCGTCCCGACCTCGCTCCGGAAGCGGCGCGTGAAGTGGGACTGGTCGCTGAAGCCCGCCCTCAGGGCGATCGAAGCGAGACTCGCGTCCGTCCCGAGCAGCGCCTCCTTGGCCCAGGCCACACGGCGCGCGCGCAGGAACGCCCCCATCGTGGACCGGTAGTGCGCGCGGAAGCTCCGGTGCAGGTGTGCCGGATGGACGCCCGCCTGCCGCGCGAGCGCGTCGGCCGTGGGCGGATCGGCGAAGTCCTCGTGGAGCCGCTCACGGACTCGAACCAGCCAGCGCGGGGGCCTCGGCGCGCACGGCTCTCCCGCGAGACGGAGCACGAAGCCGAGCGTCTCGAGCAAGAGC
>CAZDYS010000901.1:0-1565 GCA_964509445.1 uncultured Planctomycetaceae bacterium | reverse complement strand
TGCGGCGCGAGGTCGCGCGCCGGCGCGCCGAGCACCGCGCGTCCTACCCGGCGATGAGCTTCGAACAGCGGCTCGGAGGACTCGGACGCTCCGTCCAGCAGCTCGAGCGGGATCCCTCGGTGCACATCGCGGCGCTCTCGCGCCTGTGGGTGGACCGCAAGTACGACGACGCCGCGCTGCGCGCCGTGTACCGCGACGAGCGGAGCTTTTTCGAGGGCCGCTACGGGCGCTCGGCGCGCGTGCACTTCCTGTTCCTCGTCGCCGGCCGCTTTGTCAACGAGCTCGTCCCGCGCACGTTCGACGAGGGCGAGCGCAAGCTGCGCGACATGGCCGAACGCATCGGCGACGTCTCGGACTTCGAGGCGCTGGCCCTGCAGTTCTCCGAGGAGCCCGGCTCGCGCAAGGAGAAGGGCAGCCTCGGACGGCTCACCCGCGCGCTGCCGGAGAGCGTCCCGCCGGGCGTACGCACGGCGGTCTTCGACCACCTCGACGCGGGCGGCGAGGTCCCGATCGAGGGGCTCGCGCTCGGCCCGCTGCGCCTGGAGAACGGCGTCGCGCTCCTGTGGGTCTCCGACGTGCGCGAGAGTCCCGCCTGGGACGGCATGAAGGAGGCCGTCCACCGCGAGCTCCGTCGCCGACTCGTGGTCGACCTGATGCCCACGGGCGCGATGGAGGTCCTGCTCTACCAATGAAGATCGCCGAGGTGGTCGGAAGCGTGGTCGCCACGCGCAAGGACGAGAAGCTCGAGAACCTGAAGCTGCTCGTCCTGCGCGTCCGCACGCACGCGAACGAGTCGACCGACGACTACGTGGTGGCCGTCGACGCGGTCCAGGCGGGCGTCGGGGACGTCGTGCTGTTCGCCACGGGATCCAGCGCGCGCCAGACGACGCTCACGCACGAGAAGCCCTGCGACGCGGTCGTGATGGCCGTCGTCGACTCCTGGGACCTCGGCGGCGAGAACGTCTACGAGAAGTGGAGCTGACGTGTATCTCGCGCGCGTGATCGGTCGCCTCGTCGCGACCCACCGGACGCCGGGGCTCGACGGCGTGGCATTCCAGTGGATCCAGCCGCTGGACGAGGGGGGCCGCGACGCGGGCGCGCCCCTGGTCGCCTGTGCGCCGCTCGCGACGGTCTCGACCGGCCCGGGCGACCTGGTCCAGTGGGTCGACGGCCGCGAGGGCGCGCTCGCCTGTCCGGAGACCTTCGTCCCGGTGGACGCGGCGATCCTGGGCTTCGTCGAGCAGGCCGTCGCGAACGGGAAGCGGCTCTAGGCGCGTGTTCCTCGCGGACGTCATCGGGACCGTGGTCGCCCCGGTCCAGCATCCGGTCCTCGAGGGCGAGCGGCTGCTGCTCCTGCGCCCCGTGGACCCGGAGGGCCGTGCGGGCGGCCTGATGCGCGTGGCGATCGACAGGAGCCAGGCCGGAGAGGGCGATCGGGTCCTGTGCGTGGACGAGGGCAACGCCGGCCGGCAGCTCCTCGCGGCGCCGGACGCCCCCGTCAAGACCGTCATCGTGGGCGTCGTCGACTACGTCGAGCTCGACGGGCGCCACGTCTTCGACGCGCG
>CAZDYS010000900.1:0-1565 GCA_964509445.1 uncultured Planctomycetaceae bacterium | reverse complement strand
GCCTTCGCCCACGACCGCTCCCTGACGGACGAGGAGGTCGCGCTGTTCGGCACCTGGTTCGAGGACGGAGCGCCCGAGGGCGATCCAGCGCGCGCACCGGTCGCCCCGCGGTTCGCCGAGGGCTGGCAGCTCGGGACCCCGGACCTCGTGATCCGCATGCCGGCGTCCTACGAGCTCGCCGCCGAGGGGCGCGACGTCTACCGCAACTTCGTGCTGCCGCGGCCGCTGGCCCAGCTCCTCGGTCGCGGCCAGCGCGGGGAGCGCTTCGTGCGCGCCGTGGAGTGGCGGCCGGAGAACCGCGCGGTGGTGCACCACGCGGTGCTGTTCGTCGATCGCACCGGCGGCGCGCGCCAGAAGGAGGCGGCCGATCCCGTGGTCGGGTTCGGCGGCATGAGCGCGGCGCCGGCCCAGGTCCCGGACGGCATGTTCGTCGGCTGGGCCCCGGGCAAGCAGCCGAGCTTCCCGGAGCGGGACATCGCCTGGCGCCTCGACGAGCGGACGGACGTCGTGCTGCAGCTCCACCTGCGTCCGACCGGGAAGCCGGAGGACGTCAACGTGACGCTCGGCCTGCATTTTGCGGACGCCCCCCCGACGGAGGAGACGGTCGCGATCCGCCTGCTCTCCTTCGACCTCGACATCCCGGCCGGGGACGCCGCCTACCTCGTGCAGGACGCCTACGAGCTGCCGGTCGACCTGGAGGTCCTCGCGATCTATCCGCACGCACACTACCTCGCGCGCTCGATGCGCGGCTGGGCCGTGCTGCCGGACGGGAGCGAGCGCGAGCTGTTCACGATCCCGCGCTGGGACTTCAACTGGCAGGACGAGTACTTCTACGAGCGCGCCGTTCCGCTCGCGAAGGGCAGCGTGCTGCACATGGAGTACGTCTACGACAACAGCGCGGCCAACGAGCTCAACCCCCACGACCCGCCGCGACCGGTGCGCTACGGCGAGGCGTCGGACGACGAGATGGCGGAGCTGCTGCTGCAGGTCCTGCCGGCGCGCGGCGAGCTGCCGCGGCTCTACCGCGACTTCGCGTGGAAGATCCACGGCGACGCCGTCGAGCGCTTCGAGCGGCTGGCGCGCGACGAACCGGACAACGCGCGCTGGCAGGCGCAGCTCGCGCAGCTGGCGCTCAAGGAGGGCGACGCGTCCCGCTCCGTCGGTCACTACCGGCGCGTGGTCGCGCTGCGTCCGGGCAATCCGGCGCCGCTCGCGAACCTCGGACACGCCGAGTTCCTGGCCGGGGAGTTCGAGGCGGCGGTGCGCTCCCTGTCCGCCTGCCTCGAGCTGCAGCCGAACCACTTCGCGGCGCGTTCCGAGCTCGCCCGCGCCCTCCTGCGCACGCGCGACCTCGAGCGCGCGGCGGCGGAGCTCACGCGTACGCTCGAGGGGGCTCCGGGCTTCGTGCCGGCGCTGCTCGGAGCCGTCATCGCCGGAGCTGGCGACCACCCCCAGGACGATGACCGCGAGGACGACGAGCGCGATGACGACGCGTCCTACCCACGACTGGAACGGGCGACCCAGCAGTTCGAGCATTCGGACGAGGGTAGACCCCACCGACCACA
>CAZDYS010000899.1:0-1569 GCA_964509445.1 uncultured Planctomycetaceae bacterium | reverse complement strand
CGAGCGCCCCGGCCGGATGCCGTGCGGCGTAGCCCCCCTTGTCGAGGCTCCGCCGCTCTTGCAGCACCGCGCCGAGCGCCGCGATGACCAGGATCTCGGCGGCCACGCTCGCCCGCGGTGCGAGCCCGAGCGGTCCACCTTCTTCCTTCACGCCCGCGTCGAGCGTGACGTCCGCCGCCTCGGCGAGCGGAGAGGCGAGGCCACCGGTCACGGCGATCAAACGTCCGCCGTAGCCACGGATCGCCTCCACGGCCAGCAGGCACTCGGAGGTCGTGCCGCTGTTGCTGATCGCGATCACCACGTCCCCGGCCACGATCTGGCCGAGACTGCCGTGGAGCGATTCCGTCGCGTGGAGGAAGGTCGCCGGGATCCCCGTCGACGAGAGCAGGCTCGCGCCGTAGTGGGCGACGTGCTCCGGCTTGCCGACACCCGTCACGTGGACCCGACCGCCCGCGGACTCCGCGGCCTCGATCAGCTCCGCCGCCGCCTGGAGGGCGGCACCGTCGTGCCGCTCCGCGAGCGCGAAGAGCTCCCGCGCCGCCACGTCGAGCACCCGCCGCCCGGCCGCGCCCGGCACCAGCTCCGTGTTCGATCCCTCGCCCGAATCCGCCATCCGCTTCTCCTGCCTCGTCTCTGGATCCTGCCGCACGCAGGCGGTCGCCGCTCAGACGACGCCGTCGAGCGCGGTCTTCCCGGCATACCGACCGACGACCGTCGCGCGAATCGTTTCCCGCGCCGCGGTCTCGGGGAACGCGCCCATCCGCTCGATGCAGGTCGCGCCGCAGGCGTTCCCGAGCTGCGCGGCATCGTCGAGCCCCAGGCCGCCCGCGAGGCCCGCGAGCAGTCCGCCGAGAAAGGCGTCGCCCGCCCCGGTCGCGTCGACGACCTCCTCGACCGCCACGGGCTCCGCCCATCGCGTTCCCGCATCGTCGCATAACAGCGATCCACGCGCTCCGTCGGTCAACACGATCGTCGACGCGCCGTACTCCTTCCGGATCGCCTCGACGAGCTCCTCGAGCGGGTCGATCGCGGGGAAGAGTTCCCGCGCCGCGAGCGCCGTGGGCTTCAAGAGGTCGGCCTCGTGCAGGACCGCCTCGAGCGTCGCCCGATCGCCGAGCGTGCCGACCGCGTCGCTCGGCAGCACGTCGAGGTCGAGCACCGTCGAGGCGCCCGCCTCGTGGGCGACGCGCATCGCCTCGAGCGTCGCGTCGAGCGGGAGCTGGGACACCTCGGTCGTCAGCTTCGCGCCGCGAGCGATGAAGTCGGCGTGGTCGCGGCGCACGTGCTCCGCGGTCGTCTCGCCGGTCGCGCCCGACGCCATGTAGATGACGCGCTCGCCCGCCGTGTCGACGAAGATCTCGGCGAGGGAGCTGCAGCCGCCGGTGAGGTCGAGATGGGTCTCGAGCCCGGCGTCCTCCATCGCGGCGCGAAGCGTGGCTCCTGCGGCGTCCTCCGCCTGGCGCCCGAAGAGGCCGGCGCGCACGCGGAAGAGGGAGGCCCAGCCGAGCTGGTTCAGGAGCACGCCGCCGATGCATTCCTGGACGGCGGCGCCGCCCTCGACGGGCTCCA
>CAZDYS010000898.1:0-1574 GCA_964509445.1 uncultured Planctomycetaceae bacterium | reverse complement strand
CGTCAGCTCGACGCGCTCTCCCTCGACGACGTGGTCGGCACGTTCCTGCCGGACTACCCGAACGAGCGCGTGCGAGAAGAGGTCACGATCGGCCAGCTGCTGGACCACACCTCCGGCCTGGGCGACATGTTCACGCCGGCCTACCTGCGAACGCCGATGGGCGCGCTCCGCGAGACCGCGGACTACCTGCCGATCTGGGGTCCCGATCCGCTGCGCTTCGAGCCCGGGAGTCGTCGGGAGTACTCGAACTACGGCTACACCGTCCTCGGCGCGGTCCTCGAGAGCATCACCGGCACGAGCTACGCGGACTACGTCCAGGAGGCGGTCTTCGAGCCCGCCGGGATGACCTCGTCCGGCTTCTTCGAGATCGACGCGATCGTGCCGCGCGTCGCAGTCGGCTACACGCGCTTCGACCGGACCGGGCGACCGACGGACGTGCTCCGCAAGAACGTGTTCCACGAGCCGGCCAAGGGCGGTCCCTGGGGAAAGAGCTACTCGACCGCGCGCGACGTGCTGCGGTTCTACGCGGCGCTCTTCGCGGGCGAGCTCTCGGAGGAGCCGGTCCCCTCGATGCCGCGCGGCTGGAACGGCGGGTTCGGCGACGCCGGCGGCGGCCCGGGCATGAGCGCGCTGATGGCCGTCGAGCGCGGGAACGCGGTGGTCGTCCTCGCGAACCAGGACGAGCCCGCTGCGGAGGAGATCGGACTGCGCGTGCTGGAGGCGCTCCGCCAGCGAAACTGAGCGGACGACCGCGCGGTCAGCAGGTGACCAACCGCCCGCCCTCCGGCCCGCCGCCGGGACCGAGCTCCACGCGCCGATCCGCGGTGGCGATCAGCGTCTCGCGGTGCTCGGCCGCGACGATCAGGTGCCCGCGACGGGCCAGGCGCTTCAGGACCGCCGCCAGGCGAGCGAGATCCGACTCGTGCAGGCCGGTCGCCGGTTCGTCGAGCAGGAACAGCGTGTGCCCCTTCTTCGCGAGCAGCGCGCGGGCGAGCGCCAGGCGCTGGCGCTCGCCGCCGGAGAGCTCCTCGCGGCGGCGACCGAGCGCGAGGTGACCCAGTCCAACCTCGGCGAGCGCCTCCAGAGCGGCGCGCAGCTTGCCTTCCGGGAGCTCGGAGGCGAGGCGCTCGGCCGGTTCCTCCAGGAACTGCGCGACGTCCCGTCCGTTCCAGCGGACCTCCAGCACCGCCGGCCGGTAGCGCTTCCCGCGGCAGTCGGGACACGGGAGGACGAGGTCCGCCAGCACGTCGAGCGCGACCGCCTCGCGCCCCGAGCCCTTGCAGGTCTCGCAACGCCCCGACGGACTGAGGAACGAGAACGCCGCCTTCTTCGGCTCCTTGCCTTCGACGCAGGCGTGGTAGAGCGTCTGCAACGCCGGCAGGAGCTCGAGCGAGCTCAGGACCGTCTGTCCGGCCCCGACGTCGCGCGAGCGGAACACCTCGTCGAACCAGGCCAGCGGCGACGCGTCGGGCAGCGGATCCTCCGCCGCCCCCGAAGTCGACCACTCGATCGCCTCGCACCCGACCGGCGCCTGCGCCCGCACGGATCGATGGGACCCCGGGCATCGGAAGATC
>CAZDYS010000897.1:0-1575 GCA_964509445.1 uncultured Planctomycetaceae bacterium | reverse complement strand
CGCCTCGACGCCCGGCCCGCCGATCCACAGCAGCGTCAGCACCACGAGCGTCGCGACCACGCCGAACTTGGCGGCCACCGCGCCGCCGGCGGCCGTGGCGGCGGTGCCGGCACCGCTGCCGGGCACCGGCGACGTGTGCACCTCGCGCTCGAGGAAGGCGACGAACCCGCTCAGCCAAACGGTGCGGCTGTAGCGCTTGTCCAGACCGTTGCGCAGCTGCGCGAGGCCCCGCCGCAGGTGCGAGCGCACCGTCGCGTCGGGGATGCCCTTGCGCGCCGCGATCTCCTTCGGACTGAGGTCCTCGAAGAAGCGCAGGTGGATGGTCGAGCGGTAGGGCTCCCCCAGCGAGTGGATCTCGCGAGCCAGGAGACTGCGCACGTCCGCGTCCTCCAGGGACTCGAGCGCGGACGGCACGTGGCCGGTCCGGGCACCGTCCAGCTCGCGTCGCTCTCTCCGTTCTCGATCTCGCCAGACCTTGCGGACGCCGTTCCTCACGCTCGTCCGCAGGTACGCCTGGGTGAGACCGCCGATCTTGCGAACCCGTTCGAGTCCGCGAAGGAAGGCATCCTGCACGACGTCCTCCGCCTGTTGCGAGTCCTCCACGAGCGTCCAGGCCAGCCGAAGGAGGGGATCTGCGGCCGGCAGCTCCTCCGGGGACTGTTGTTGGGACTCTTCCATGAGGACCTGCTGGATCCCGCGGACGCGATTGCGTTGCGGGGGTTGCGAAGAAAATCGCTTCGTGGACGAGGGCGTCCTCTCGGCCGCTACCGGCGTCCGCTTTCGAGCTTATCCCGAGGGCGAGAATCCGCCCAGAACCCGCGTGGAAAGCCGTTTCCTTCTGTTTGAAGAGCGGCCCCATTCCGCCGGGAGCGCGGATCATGGATCGCGGGGGCGTGCCGCTTTTCCTGTCGCGAGCGCGCTCCCGTTCTTTGCACGCAACGCCCGGGCCTGCTCGGGCCCCACGCACCCAAACCAATCCACCTGCCATGAAGTACGTCCCTTCGACCGCCGGCGCGATCGCCCTCTCCCTCCTGCCCCTGCTGCTCGACCAGGACGCGCAGCCCGCGCAGACGCCCGCCGAGGTGCGCCTCGACCGGGAAGATGCAACTCCCTACGACGTCACCATCTACCTGCTGGAGACCACGACCTCCGACACGCAGCGCGCCGAGGACGTCATGAACGACCTGGCCGACTGCATCGGGACCTGCTACCAGACGCTGGCGAGCAAGCGCGGCCCGATCCGCGACACGCGTCAGGCGCTCGACTACTTCTACCCGGGAGCGGTCGAGCAGCTCTCCCTCGAGGACCGCTACTACCTGGAGTGGGACGGCGAGCTGATGGAGTTCGTGTACCGCTGCGAGAAGAAGGCGTCCTTCTCCGTCACGACCGACGCCGGTCGCGTGGGCGTGCTCGTCTCCGAGCACAACATGTGATCCGCGGGTCGTGAAGAGCCATCGCCGAGAGTTGTGGTTCGAGCTCCCGCGGCGCCGGGGGTTCGTCAACATCACGCCGGACGTGCAGCGCGCGGTCGACGACAGTGGCGTCTGCGAGGGCCTCTGTCTCGTCAACGCGATG
>CAZDYS010000896.1:0-1587 GCA_964509445.1 uncultured Planctomycetaceae bacterium | reverse complement strand
GTGTCGGAGGACTCGTTTGAAGGGGGCCTGAGTCAGCGACCGCGCGCGCCGTGCAACGTCCCCCACCGCGCCGCGTGTCTCGCGCAGGTGGTGTTCGAGGTACTCGCGCGCGAAGGCCTCGGTGAGTTGGCGCCGGGCCTCCTGCAGCGGGAGCTCGGCGTCGAACGACAGCCCGACCGGGGCCTCCTCGACCGAGGCGCTCCCGGCCCCGCGCCCCAGGTCGGCGGGCAGGTCCCGCGCGCTCAAGTGATCGCGACGGCACAGCAACACGGCGCGTTCGATCACGTTCACCAGCTCGCGCACGTTACCCGGCCAGTCGTGGTCCATCAGGCGCTGCATGGCCTCGGGCTCGAGCGACTTCACCTGGCCGCGACCATGGGCCTCGGCGAAATGGCGCAGGAAGCGACCCACCAGCCACGGCACGTCCTCGCGGCGCTCGCGCAGGGGCGGGATCACCAGCGAGATCACGTTCAGCCGGAAGAACAGGTCCTCGCGGAAGCGGCCCTCGGCCACGTCGGCCGCCAGGTCACGGTTCGTGGCCGCCAGGACGCGCACGTCCACGCGTACGGGCTTGGCCGCGCCCAGGGGCTGGGCCTCGTGGCGCTCGAGCACGAAGGGTGCCCGATCCGCACACCACAGCCCGGCGTTGGCCCCGGCGACCAGCCCCTGGGCGGCGGCCTCCTCGTAACCCGAGGTCCCGTTGATCTGGCCCGCGAGGAAGAGCCCCTCGACCGCGCGCACGGCCAGCGTCGGATCGAGCGCCGCCGGCTGCACGAAGTCGTACTCCACCGCGTAGCCGTGCCGCAGGAACCGCGCGTCCTCCAGCCCCTCGATGCGGCGCAGGAACGCCTCCTGCACGTCCGCCGGGAGCGAGGTCGAGATCCCGTTCACGTAGATCACGTCCGTCGTCAGCCCCTCGGGCTCCAGGTGCACGAGGTGCCGGTCGCGGTCCGCGAACCGCATGATCTTGTCCTCGACCGACGGACAGTAGCGCGGTCCGACGCCGTCGATCCGCCCCGCGTACATCGGCGCGCGGTGGATGTTGTCGCGGACGATGTCGTGGCAGGCCTCGTTCGTGTAGGTCACGTGGCAGGCGACCTGTTCGCGTGCGGGAAAGCGCGCGCGGTCGGTGAGGAACGAGAACGGCACCGGCTCGGGGTCTCCGACCTGCTGCTCGAGGTCGTCCCAGCGAATCCCCTCGCGCGCGAGTCGCGGCGGCGTGCCGGTTTTGAGTCGACCCAGCGGCAGCGCGAGGCGGCGCAGCGCGCCGGACAGCCCGCGGGCCGCGGCCTCCCCGGCGCGTCCTCCGTCGACCTGGGCCTCGCCCGTGTGCATGACCGCCTCGAGGAACGTGCCCGTCGTCAGCACGACGGCGCGCGCCCGCAGCTCCTGTCCGTCGTTCGTCACGACTCCCACGACGCGGAAGCCGCGCGCGCCCTCCTCGACCAGGAGGTCGTCGACGCCGGCCTCGAGCACCTCGACGCCGGAGGCCTCCTCGACGAAGCGCGTGACGCACTCGCGATACAGGTGACGGTCGGCCTGGGCCCGGGGCGCCTGGACGGCGAGCCCCTTGGCCGTGTTCAGCAT
>CAZDYS010000895.1:0-1591 GCA_964509445.1 uncultured Planctomycetaceae bacterium | reverse complement strand
CCCGACTCGCTCGGCACGCTGCGCCTGTTGCGTGAGCTCGACGCCCGCCCGGTGCTCGGGAACCACGACCTGGCCCTGCTCGCGAGCGTGCGCGGGGAACGCTCGGGAGACGGTCGCGACACGCTCGCGCCGATCCTCGCGGCGAAGGACCGCGACGAGCTGGTCGACTGGGTGGCCGAGCAGCCCTTCGTGCGCGCCTTCGACGACGTGGTGATGGTCCACGCCGGCTTCGCGCCGCAGTGGAAGGACCCGATCGCGAAGCTCGAGCGCGCGGACGCCTGGGAGCCGAGCGAGGCGGCGCAGTTCGCGGTGCGCGTGCGGACCTGCACCAAGAAGGGGCGGCTGCCGGCCAAGGGCGAGGACCCCGCGGCCCCTCCCTTCGCTCCCTGGCACCGGCTCTTCGACCGGGCGCGCGTCGGGGGCCGCGAGGTCGTGTTCGGGCACTGGGCCGTCCAGGGGCTGTTCCAGCGCGGTGGGTACCACGGGCTGGACTCGGGTTGCGTCTGGGGCGGTGCGCTGACGGCCTGGATCCCCGAGGAGGAGCGCACGATCCAGGTGCGCGCGAAGCGGGCCTACGCGGCGGTGCGCTGAGGAGCGCCCCGGGGCCCTCCTCGCACGCCTGCTAGACTCGGGAGACGAAGCCCATGGATCCGCGCCGCCCGTTCACCCCCGCCGACCTCGAGCTGCCGCTCGCGGAGAGCCCGTTCCTCGAGGAACGGCTCGAGCAGGCGGACCTCTCCCCCGCCGAGGCCGACCGCGTACGCGCGTTCGCACGCGACGGCTACGCGATCCTCGAGGACCTCGAGCTCGACGACTTCCCGTCCATGGCCGAACGCATCCGGACGGACCTCGCCCCGCGCTACGAGGGGGAGAATCGCCGCGTGCTCGACGCCTGGATGACGCAGGCGGACGTGCGCGCGATCGCGAGCAGCGAGCGCGTGATGGCGGAGCTGCGGCTCCTCTTCGGGCGCGAGCCGGTTCCGTTCCAGACGCTGAACTTCGACGTCGGAACGGAGCAGGAGGCGCACTCCGACCTGATCCACTTCAACTCGATGCCGCGCCGCTTCGTCGCCGGCGTCTGGGTCGCTCTGGAGACGATCGACGCGGACAACGGCCCGCTCTTCTACTACCCCGGCAGCCACCAGCTGCCGGACTACCAGCTGGCCGACCTCGGGCTGCCGGGTCACCCCGACGTGTACCCGCGCTACACCGAGTTCGTCGCGGCGCTCCTGCGCACGCACGGGTTCGAGCGTCGGGAGGTGCGCCTCGAACCGGGGCAGGCGCTGATCTGGTCCGCCAACCTGGTGCACGGGGGCATGCCGGTGCGGGACCGCTCGAGGACGCGCCACAGCCAGGTCACGCACTGCTACTTCGAGGACTGCGCCTACTACATCCCGCTGATGTCGGACTTCCCGCACCGGCTGCACGCCCGCGAGCTGATCGACGTGCGGACCGGGGAGTTCGTCCAGCCGGTCCTGGGAGGCTATCCGCTCGACCTGGACCAGCTCGCGGACGTCTGGCGCTACCCGCGGCCGCTGCCCGAGGGGCTCGGCCGCCCGCGCTAGCGCCCGGGCGCGCGGTCTTCCCGGGG
>CAZDYS010000894.1:0-1592 GCA_964509445.1 uncultured Planctomycetaceae bacterium | reverse complement strand
GGTTCCGTCGCCGGCCGGTGCGGGTGCCCTGCTCGGGAACAAGGTGCTCCTCGCCACGGCCGGCGTGACGCTCGCCGCCGGCGCGATCGTCCTGGGTCCCTGGGGCGACCCGTCGCAGGACGCGGAGCGCGGCGCGACGCGCGTCCTCGCGAGCAGCGAGCCGCCCGAACCTCTCGCGCGAGACGCGGCCGGCGCCTCCGTGATCGCTCCGTCCGCCCCCGTCGCCTCCCCCACTCGCGAGGAGCGCTCCCCGTCCGCGCCTCCCGCGGGCGCGACGGAGGTCCCCGCTGCGGACCCGGAGGTCTGGCTGGCGCGCTTCGCCGACCGTTCGTGGCGCGAGATGCTGAACACGGCCTACGCCCTCGCGGAGCTCTCCGACGAGGAGGCGCTGGCCGTCCTGCGCGAGATCTTCCACCGCATCCCCGGCGAGGGGCGCGCTCGCAAGCAGATCCTCAAGCCGTTCGTGTTCGCGCCCACGAGCGCGATCGTGTTCGACGTGCTCCACCTCGCGATGACGGACGCGGACCTCGAGGTGCAGAACGCGGCGATGCACTACCTGCGCGACTTCGCCTGGATCGACTTCGGCGAGGACTTCGGCGCCTACGAGACCTGGCGCCGCGAGACCGCGGAGAAGGGGCGCGACGAGATCCTGGTCGAGAGCGCGCGCGCTTTCGGCGAGCGGCTCGCGCTGGCGAGTGAGGACGAGGCTCGGGCGCTGCTCGAGCGCTTCTCGAACCCGCGCTTCCACGCGACGGAGCACCTGCGCCTGGACCTCCCGGGGATCTTCCGCGAGGCGGGCGTGCTGTCGCGCCTCGAAGGCCTCCTGCACACCGGCGACGGGGAGCTCGTCCAGGAGACGCTCGACTGGGCGTCGCACCTGCAGCCCGAGGAGCCCTGGCTACGAGCGCACGTCGTTCCGCTCCTGCGCGCCCCGGAGACCGAGATCGCGAGCGCCTCGGCGCGCGCGCTCGGTCAGGAAGGCAACGGCTGGGCGATCCCGCTCCTGGTGGAGCGCTTCGTCGGACTCTCCCGCGAAGAGCGTGCGAACGCCATCTCGTTCATGGACGCGATCTCCGACATCAACGACCCCTCCGCGATCCCGACGCTGATCGGGATCCTGGTCGCGGATCCGGGGACGCACTACTCGGTCGGCTACTACGGACTCGGCAACCTGACGGGAGTCGAGTACGACGAGGCGCACACCGGGCCGTTCTGGCTCGCCTGGTGGGAGAAGAACCAGAGCCGCTTCCCGCCCGAGGTGCGCGGACTCCCCATCCCCACGTTCACGTTCGGCTCCTGACCCGGAGGACCCCACGATGCTTCGCTCGATCGTCACCCTGTCCGTGCTCCTCCTGCTCGCGCCGCTCCACGCCTCCCAGGAGGAGACCGCTCCGGCGGACGTCCGCCACCTCGTGGACGACGACCCGCACAAGGCCTACTACCTCCTCCTCCCGGAGAAGCCGCGCAAGAAGCTGCACCTGGTCGTCGCGCTCCCCGGTGGCAATGGACAGGCGGCCGACTTCCTGCCCTGGATGAAGCGCGTGCGCGACGGACTGGGAAAGGACTACGCGCTCGCCGTCGTCTCGGCCCCT
>CAZDYS010000893.1:0-1593 GCA_964509445.1 uncultured Planctomycetaceae bacterium | reverse complement strand
TGGGTCTACGGCGACTCGGGCCTTTGCGTGCGGCGTGCGGTCTACGAGGAGGTGGGGGGCTTCCGCGGCCTGCCGCTGTTCGAGGACCTGGACCTCTCGCGCCGCTTGCGTCGCGGCCGGACCTGCCGCTGCCTCGAGCAGGCCGAGCTGGTGGTCGACCCGCGCCGCTGGGAGCGAACCGGACCGATTCGCGGAACGCTGAGGAACTGGGCGCTCACCTCCGCGTATCTCGCCGGAATCGCTCCAACCAGGCTCGTTCGGTACTATCGTTGAGGAGAGCCGACCCGGGTCGGGTCGACGCCCGATGAACCACGCCGCGATCCGCAAGGCCTTCGAGGACTTCCTCAAGAAGCGCGACCTCAAGCTCACGCCCCAGAGGGACCGCATCTTCGAGCGCGCGTTCGAGACGCACGACCACTTCTCGGCCGAGCAGTTCTACGGATGGCTGCGCGAGGAGGACGGCCCGCGCGTCTCCCGGGCCACCGTCTACCGCACGCTCGCGCTCCTCGTCGAGGGGGAGTTCCTCGAGCCCCTGGACACCGGACGCGGCGAGCTCCTGTACGAGCACGTGCTCGGTCATCGCCACCACGACCACATCGTCTGCGACGGCTGCGGGCGCATCGACGAGTTCTTCGACGAGCGCATCGAGAGGCTCCAGGAGGAGGTCGCGGAGAAGAAGGGCTTCGAGCTCCGGCACCACAGCATGCGCCTGTTCGGGCTCTGTCCGTCCTGTCGTCGCAAGGGGGCGAACGCACGCGAGAAGGCGGAGGCCTCGAGCGGATGACCGCTCTCGAGCGTCTCCGGGCCGCGGGCCTGGCGCTCCTCGCGACCCTCGGACTGTGCGCGACGGCCTGTGGACCGGCGCCGGCCGGGCCCGTCTGGACCAGTCTCGGCGAGGTGGTGCACGAGCCGCGGCGCTCCGGCGACCCGGTGCTCGCGGACGGGTTCACGCTCCAGGAGACGGACGCCGGGCCGCGCCTGGAGACGACGCTGGAGGCGTCGGACTTCGTCGCCGCGGGCGAGGGACTCTGGGAGGCGCGTCAGCCGGCGCTCTCGATCGGTCGAGCGGGTGCGCGGCCGGCCTACGAGCTGGACTTCCCCACGTCCCCCGAGCTCCGCCTGGTGTCCGATCCGCTGTGGGAGCTCTCCGCGACCGAGCCGCGCTATCGCGTGGCGGACGGGCGCATCCAGCTCTCGCTGCCGGGGCGCACGGAGCTGCCGGGGCCGGTGCGGTTCTCCGCGGCGGCGCTCCACCAGGGCCTCGAGAACGAGCGCCTTCGGGTGTCCGGTCGGCGTCTCGGCGGCGACGGGCTGTGCGTCTGGCCGGGCGAGTCCGTCGAGCTGCGCTGCGACGTCGCGCCGAACGCGGTGCTGTGCTTCGCGACGGCCAAGGAGGCGGCGCTGCTCGGGCCCGGCGTCCGCCGTCAGGAACACGTCTACCGCATCTGGCTCGAGGGTGCCCTCGTGTTCGAGACCACGATGCAGGGGGGCTTCGAGTCCGCGGAGTGGCACCGCGTGACGTTGCCGGCCGGAGGGTCCCAGGGCGTGACGCTGCGCTTCGAGGTCGAGGGGCCTCCGTCCTACACCTCGTTC
>CAZDYS010000892.1:0-1594 GCA_964509445.1 uncultured Planctomycetaceae bacterium | reverse complement strand
ACCAGGAGGAACCCGTAGTGGTCCGCGACGGACCAGGGCTGCGGCGTGAGGAAGAACCGCACCGCTCCCCCGGGCAGGCCCGCGGGGTGGATCAGTCCGAACCGGATCGTGGTCTGCAGCACGACGGCGGCGCCGAGGGCGGAGCCCGCGAGCAGCGCGACCCGGGCCCAGCCGCGCAGCGCGAGCACGCCGTAGGCGGCGAAGGACGCGATGAGGAGCGCGGACACGTACCAGCGGAAGACGGTCAGGACGGACAGGGGCAGCAGCGTGAGACCCAGACGCAGCGCGCTCGGCTTCTCGCAGGTGCGCAGGAACCACAGGAGCGTCCAGGCGGCGAGCGTCAGGACGGCGGTGTCCTTCAGGTTGAAGAACGAGGCCCAGGCCAGGACGTCCCAGTGGAACAGGAAGAACAGCGTGATGCGGCGGGCGCGGGCCGGCGCCTCCCCGAAGGCCAGGGCCAGCCCGTGGACCGCGCGCGCCCCGATCAGGCTCAGCACGACGTTCAGCAGCACGCCGGACGAGTAGTAGGGCCCGAAGGCGGTCTGAGCGGCCAGGTTCAGGAAGTAGAAGCCCACGTGCCGGCTGCCGGCACGCGAGAACAGCGCGTCCCGAGCGTCCGCGTCGCTGAGCACGTCCCAGGGCCCGATCCCGCCGGCCAGGAGCTCCTGGGCCCGCTGGGCGTAGGTCACGTCGTCCAGGATCCGCGCATCCAGGGGACCGAGCGCGAAGTTCGTCAGCGTCAGCCCGACCCGGAACAGCGCCACCACCGCCGCGGTCCGCCACCCGAACAGACGCACGATGACGAAGAAGGAGAGCGCGTACACCACTCCTCCCGCCAGGAGGAGCTGATCTTGGGGGGCGGAGACCAACGTGTCGCGAGCATAGCGCTGGCACCCCCGCATTGCTCGCCGGCCCCGGCCCCATTCCCGCCCCGTTCGCAACCGAAGCGCGCACGAGGAGCCGCACACGTCCCGTGAAGCGCGGCGACCGGAGCACTACGCTCTCTCCCCGTGAAGGTGGTCTACGTGATGGGCACGGATCGCTCCGGCTCGACGGTCCTCGACCTGGTGCTCGGGAACCACGCGGGCGTGTTCGGCGCGGGCGAGCTGACGAGCCTCGTGCGCCACGGCTGGGACGGAGCGCCGTGCGCCTGCGGAGCGGAGCGACGTGCGTGCCCGTTCTGGAGCGAGGTCGCCGAGCGCTTCCGGGCGAGCGGCGGCGACCTGGCCACGCTCGGCCCCCGCGAGCGGTTCCTCGACCGGCTGCGGCGCGTGCCCTGGCTCACCTCGAAGGACGCTCCCGCGAGCGAGCGCTTCCGGGCCTGGGCGCAGGACAGCCTGGCGCTCCTCTCGGCGATCCGGGAGACCTCCGGTGCGCGCGTGCTGGTCGACAGCTCGAAGCACCCGGCGCGCGCGCTCGCGCTCCTGCGAACCGGTGCGCTCGAGGTCTTCCTCGTCCACCTGATCCGCGACGCGCGCGGCTACGCCTGGTCCGTGGCGAAGAGCTTCGCCGCCGACCGCGCGGGCGGCGTCGAGCGCAACCTGCCGGCCCGCTCCCTGCTGCGCGCCGCCCTCGACTGGAACGTGATCCACCG
>CAZDYS010000891.1:0-1596 GCA_964509445.1 uncultured Planctomycetaceae bacterium | reverse complement strand
CACTCGCGCTCGACGCGTCGTGATCCCCGGCGCGCTCGCTCTCGTCCTGCGGCGCGGCGAACGACAGCAGGGCGCGAGCGAGCGCGCCGGGGATCACGACGCGGCGCGCCCCTTCTGCACGGCGCCCAGGTGATCGATCACGTCCGAGGCGATCAGCGCGCGACGTCCGAGCGCCTCCGCGGCGAGGTCCGCCGCCGCGCCGTGCACGTGCACCGCGGCGCGCGCGCAGGCGAGAGCATCGAGCGCCTCCCTGCTGGCCGCCTGGCGCGCGAGGTAGGCCCCGAGGATCCCGCTCAGGACGTCTCCGGTCCCGGCCGTCGCGAGGCCCGGGTTGCCGGTCTCCGCGCGGAACAGCCGCTCGCCGTCGGTCACGATCGTCGCCGGCCCCTTGAGGCACACGACCGCGCCGGAGCGCAGCGCGAGCTCACGCGCGCACTCCTCCCGCGCCGCCTCGTCGACCTCCTCCGCTTCCCCCGCCTCGGCCGGAACCGGCCGACCGAGCAGTCGTCCGGCCTCGCCGGCGTGTGGCGTCAGCACCGTCGGTCCGACGGAGACGCGGAAGCGTTCGGGCGCCCCGCTCGCGAAGGACAGCCCGTCCGCGTCGAACACGCGCGGCCGACCGGGCGCGACCACGAGCGCGGCCTTCGACCAGCGCTGGGAGCGATCGCTCGCGCCGAGGCCGGGGCCGACGACGAAGGCGTGCTCGTAGCGCTCCGCCAGGGTGCCCGCGAGCGAACCCGGGTCGGAGCCGAGCTCCGTCCAGATCGCCTCCGGCACGGCCGGCGGGAGGAGCTGGAGCACGGACTCGTCGAGGCAGCCGACGCGTACGAGACCGGCGCCGGCGCGCTGGGCCGCGCGCGCGACCAGGAGGGCCGCACCGGGCATGCGGCGGCTTCCGACGAGGGCGAACAGACGGCCCGCCTGTCCCTTGTGCGCGTCGCGCCCGAGGGCCGGCGGTAGACGAAGCTCGCCGCTCACGAGAGCACGGCCTCGATGCGTCCCACCTCGTGCCCCGCGTGGTTCTTGAGCACGGGGTCGCGCCAGCGCTCGAGCGTCGCGAGCTCGTCCCCGCTCGCCAGGCCGAGGCGCTCGAGCAGCGCGAGCACGAGCGCGTGCAGCCCGCGCAGACCCCCGTCGTCGATCTTGATCGCGAGCGCCCGGTCACCGCCCCGCACGCCGATCGCGTGCACCGCCTCGGCGCCGATCTTCGGGAAGAGCCGTCCGCCCGTCGCCTGGAGCAGGTCCGTGTCGATGCGCTTGTGCGAGCCGGCCACGAGGACCGGGTGGGACGCCACGGCTGCGGTCATGCGCTCGAAGTGCCGCGCGCGCTCCGCACCGAGTCCGTCCGGGTTCGTGATGCGCGCGAAGGCCGTCGCCAGCCCGTCGAGCGGCACGCGGTAGGTCGGCGCGCTGCAGCCGTCGATTCCCGGGACCAGATCGTCCACCGGAGCGCCGGTCAGGGTGGCCAGAGCGTCTCGCACCATCACCTGTCCGGCGCTCGTCGGCGCGAGGTAGTCCTCGGGCGCGACGTCCAGGTGTCGCGCGAGCGCGAGGAAGCCGGCGTGCTTGCCCGAGCAGTTGTTGTGCAGCGCGCTC
>CAZDYS010000890.1:0-1598 GCA_964509445.1 uncultured Planctomycetaceae bacterium | reverse complement strand
CGTCGAGCTCGTTCATCGCGCGGTCGACCGCCGCCTGGTCCAGGGCCTCCATGCCCAGCAGGTGACGCGCGAGCTCGGTGTTCACGCTCTCGACCGCCTTGAGGCAGCCCTTGCCGCCGTAGCGCCCCTCGCCATCCCGCAGCTCGTGGGCCTCGTGGATCCCGGTCGAGGCGCCCGAGGGCACCGCCGCGCGGCCCATCGCGCCGCTCTCCAGGAGGACGTCGACCTCGACGGTCGGGTTGCCGCGGGAGTCGAGGATCTCGCGGCCGTGGATGCTGAGGATGTCGCTCATGATGGGGGCATGGTACGGAGCCGGCCGAGCCCGGACGAGGCCCCGGCCACCCAATCCCCCGGGGCTCCCGGCATTCGGACCCGCCGCGGCTCGGGCGTGGCGAGGCGCGGCGCGGGTGGGGTAGCGTAGGAGCGCCCCACGCGCCGGGTCGCCTCGACCCCGGACCCCGCGCGCGACCGCCTGCTCCATCCGATGGGACGCCGCATCCGACTCCTGCCCAACCTGATCACGCTCGGGAACGCGTTCTGCGGTCTCCTGGCGCTGGCGAAGGCG
This sequence comes from uncultured Planctomycetaceae bacterium, assembly GCA_964509445.1. Taxonomy (GTDB): domain Bacteria; phylum Planctomycetota; class UBA1135; order UBA1135; genus CAZDYS01. The sequence continues at coordinate 1,033 of CAZDYS010000890.1, read as the reverse complement.
ATCGACGCGCTCGCGCTGTCGGGAGACGACGCGGCGATCTTCTACCAGAAGATGGAGACGGCCTGCTTCCTGGTCTTCCTGGGGATGATCTTCGACGCGCTGGACGGCTTCGTGGCGCGGCTGGTCGGGTCCGAGAGCGAGTTCGGAGCGCAGCTCGACTCCTTCTCCGACGCGCTGACCTTCGGCGTCGTGCCGGCCATGCTGACCAAGGTGCTGGTGGAGCACGAGGCCGGCGTCGCCCACGCCACCGGCAACGCGCGGCTGCACTTCGTCGCCTGCGCGATCTTCGCGCTCATGGCGATCCTGCGTCTGGTGCGCTTCAACCTGGAGCCCGACGAGGCGCAGAAGCATCAGGGCTTCCGCGGGCTCCCGTCGCCGGCGGCGGCCGGGGCCGTGGCCTCGACCATCTGGCTGTACCTGATCCTGCGTCGCCCGGAGCTCGAGGCGATCGAGGGCACGCCGACGCCGATGCGGCGCGTGCTGCGCTGGATGGAGACGGTCGAGTGGACGCCGATCCTGGAGTGGGTGCCGGCCGTGCTGGTCGCGATGCTGCCCATCCTCGGCTTCCTGATGATCAGCAACGTGCGCTACGTGCACGCGGTCGCGTTCCTCACCGGCCGCGGGCAGTTCTTCACGCTGGTGGGGCTGGTGTTCCTGAGCTCGCTGTTCTTCCTCGCCCCGGTGCCGTTCCTGTTCCTCGTCGCGGTCGGATTCGCGCTCTCGGGCGTGCTGCGCCCGATGTTCGGCCTGTTCGGGCGCTCGGCGGTCTCCTCATGATCCGCGTCTGGATCGGGCTCGGCAGCAACCTCGGCGACCGGCGCGCGCACCTGGAGGGCGCCGTGGAGGCGCTGCGCTCGCTCGAGGGGTTCCGCGTGCTGCGGACCTCCGACTGGATCACCACCGAGCCGGTGGGGGGGCCGGCCGGGCAGCCGCTCTTCCTGAACGGGGTCCTGGAGGGAGAGACCGCGCTGCCGGCACGCGCGCTGCTCTCCGCCCTGCACCGGATCGAGCGCGCCCACGGACGCGTGCGCGA
>CAZDYS010000889.1:0-1599 GCA_964509445.1 uncultured Planctomycetaceae bacterium | reverse complement strand
CCGCGCGACCTGGACGTGCACGTGTACCGGCTGACGCCGGACGCGTGACCGTCGTCAGTTCGCGCGTCCCTGGAACTCGCCGGTGTCGGTCGAGACCTTGACGTCCTCGCCGCTCTTGATGTGCATCGGCACCTTGATCTTCCGACCGGTCTCGAGCACCGCGTCCTTCTTCACGTTGGAGGCCGTGTTCCCCTTCACGGCCTCTTCGGCCTCGGTGACGGTCAAGACGACGCTCGCGGGCAGCTCGATGCCGATCGCGTTGCCGTCGTGGAAGGTCACCTCGACGGTCGTGTTCTCGCGCACGAAGCTCATCGGCTCCGCCACCAGGTCCGGGCTGAGGTGGAACTGCTCGTAGGACTCGTTGTCCATGAACACGAAGTCGCCGGTCCCCTCCCGGTAGAGGTAGTCCGCCTTGCGCTTGTCCAGGTAGGCGATGTCCAGCGTGTCGCCGGAGCTCAGCCGCATGGCGCCGGTCGTGCCGGTCTTCAGCGACTTGGTCTTCACCGAGATGATCGCGCGCCAGTTGCCCGGAGTGCGGTGTTCGTAGTCGGTGATCAGGAGCAGATCGCCGTTCTTCTCGATGACCTGTCCCTTGCGGAGCTCGGTCGCTTTGACGCCCATGGTGAACTTGCTGGAATCGCTGAGGTTGCGGTGTCCGGGAGATCCGCCCGCAGGCGCACCGGACGTGACGTGAGGAGCCCGAGAGCCTACCAGCGGGCTCCGGTGGCGGGGAGCGCCCAGCCTCAGAACTGGCGGCGCTGGCTCGAGGAGGGGAGCGACAGCGCCTTGCGGTACTTGGTGACCGTGCGCCGCGCGATCGAGATGCCGTCCTTCTCCTTCAAGAGCTCCGCGAGACGGTCGTCCGAGAGCGGCGCCTTCGGGTCCTCCTCGTCGATCAGCTCCTTGATCCGCTGCTTGATCGACGCCTGGCTCGTCATCCCACCGGAGGCCTTCTCCGTGCCGCCAGAGAAGAACGAGCGCAGCGCCTGGATGCCGTGTGGCGTCTGGGCGTACTTGCCGGCGACCGCGCGCGAGACGGTCGAGATGTGCACCCCGGTGGCCTCCGCCACCTCGAGCATGCGCAGGGGCTTCAGTCCCTTCACGCCCTTGTGCAGGAACTCCTCCTGGCGCGAGAAGATCTCCTTCGACACGCGCAGCAGCGTGCTCTGACGCTGCTCCAGCGCGTCGATGAACCAGCGCGCGTTCTCCAGGCGCTGCTGGATCCACTTGCGCACGGCGTCGCCCCTCTCCGTCTGCTTCAGGACGCGTCGGTAGGTGGCGCTGATCGTGAGCTCCGGGAGTCCCTCCCGCGTGAGGCGGACCTCGAAGGTGCCGTCGACCTCCTCGACGATCACGTCCGGGTGGATCGTCTCCGCCTGGGCGCGCCCGTACTCGCGACCCGGCACCGGGTCGAGCGCGCGAATCGACTCGATCGCGTGCTTGACCTCCTCCAGCGTGTGCCCGGTGGCGCGGGCGATGCGGGGCAGACGGTTGGAGACGATGTCCTCGATGTGGTCGGTGATGAGCGTGCGGACCAGCGGCGTCTCGAACTCCGCCAGCGCGCCGGCGTCCACCTGGAGCAGGAGGCACTCCTGCAGG
>CAZDYS010000888.1:0-1608 GCA_964509445.1 uncultured Planctomycetaceae bacterium | reverse complement strand
CAGGCCGCGAGGCGGTCGCCGTGAGCGACCGACGCGCGGTCCTCGGGCTCCGTGGGCTCCGCTTGCTCCCCGGGAGCCTCCGGAGCCACCGGGGCGCTCTTGCTCGTCAGCGGTCCCGCGGCGCCGAACCAGCCGCGGCGCTGCAGCACCCACAGGACCGTGCGCCACAGGATCGACAGGTCACCGCGGAGCGACACGGAGCGCGCCGAGGCGAGATCCAGCCGCGTCTTCTCCCGGTAGGCCTCCTCGTCGCCGAGCTGGGTGTAGCCCTGGGTGATCTGCGCGAGCCCGGTCAGGCCCGGCGTCTCCACCAGCCGTTCCTCGTAGCGCGGGATCCGCTTCGCCGCCCACTCGTGGACCTCGAGCATCTCGGGGCGCGGCCCGATCAAGGCCATGTCCCCGCGCAGGAGGTTCCACAGCTGCGGGAGCTCGTCGAGATGCGTGTTCCGCAGGAACCGCCCGAGCCGCGTCACCCGCTGAGCCTTCATCGTGCGCAGCTTCACGATCGTGAACGGGCGCATCGCCCGGCCCATCCGGCACTGCAGGAAGAACGCTCGCCTCCAGCTCCGGTGCGCGGCGGCGTTGAGGAGGACCAGCGGGACGAGCAGCAGGAGACCCGGAACGGCGGCGGCGAGCGTCAGCCCGTACAGCAGAGGGCCCCGGAACCAGCGGGCGTAGACGCCACGCGAACCGCTGGCCCTGGACCAAGGTCCTAGAGGCTGGGGGGGTCCGAGGTTCGATGAAGACTGCGATCGCATGCGAGCCCGTGGCTACCGGGCTCTTCATCGGTCGCCCTTCCCCACGACTTCAGCTCAGAGCCCCCCCGATCGCGCATCGTCCCCGATGAGCCGCAAGACGAGCACCCACATCCTCGGACTGAACGCCTGGCACCCCGACGCCGCGGCCTGCCTCGTCGTGGACGGCGAGGTCGTGGCCGCCGCCGAGGAGGAGCGCTTCACGCGGCGCAAGCACACGGCCGGGTTCCCGGCCGAAGCCGTGCGGTGGTGCCTCGAGGAGGCCGGCATCGAACCGGGCGACCTGGACTGGATCGCGATCAACCGGGACCCGTTCGCAGCGCTCCTGCCGAAGGCCCTCCACGTCCTGCGGAAGCGGCCGAGCCTCGCCTTCCTGCGGGATCGGCTCGCAAACCGAAGAGAGGTCCAGGATGCCGCCGGTGCGGTCGCGAAGGCCCTGGGCACTCCGCAGCTCCGTGCCCGCGTCGCGCGCGTCGAGCACCACCGTGCCCACCTGGCGAGCTCGTTCCTGGTCTCGCCCTTCGATCGCGCGGCGGTGGTCTCCGTCGACGGCTTCGGGGACTTCGCGAGCGGCGCCTGGGGCCGCGGAGATCGCTCCTGGATGAGCATCGAGGACCGCGTGGGGTTCCCCCACTCGCTCGGGCTGCTCTACCTCGCGCTCACCCAGCACCTGGGCTTCGGGAACTACGGCGACGAGTACAAGGTGATGGGCATGGCCGCCTACGGCTCGCCGCGCTTCCGCGACGAGCTGAAAGAGATCGTCCAGCTCGAGCGGGACGGCAAGTACCGGCTCGCGCTGCGCTTCTTCCGGCACCACTCCGAGGGCGTGGAGATGGACTGGAACGGTCCCGTG
>CAZDYS010000887.1:0-1609 GCA_964509445.1 uncultured Planctomycetaceae bacterium | reverse complement strand
CGTCGATCGCTCGCCGTTCTGACCCCGCCCCGCGGGTTCAGAGACAGAGCTCGCGCAGCAGCGTCCGGCAGGCTCCGCCCACCGCGCCGTAGAAGCCCTCGGCCTCCGCGATCCGGGTGAGCGGGCGCTCGGCCCAGGCGAAGTGCTCGCGCGCGAGCTCGTCCGCGACCTCCTGCACCCGTCCCTCGGTCGCCGACCAGAGCAGGAGCAGGCTGCCGAGGTGGTCCACCGCGGCTCCGCGGGCCGCTTCGCGCTGGTAGTCGAAGCCCGCGAAGGTCGCGAGCTCGCGGACGCGGACGGTCGCGTCGCCCTCGTAGCGCCCTTGGGTCCACAGCGACTGGACCAGCGGTCCGGACTCCGGCCGCAGGAAGAGCTCGTGGTAGTCGGCGCCGCGCGCCTCCAGCCAGGCGGCTTCCTCGGCGGGGGAGGGCAGCGAGATGCCGAGGTCCTCGAGCGCGCCGAGCAGCTCGCCCGACTCCTCGCGCAGGGAGGCGAGGTCCGCGGCGTCGAGCTCGCGGACCAGCAGCCGGCCGAAGAAGGCGGCGAGCGCGCGCAGCGACGCGCGCTCGCCGGTCGATTCCTCCGTGCTCATCCGAGCTTCTTGATGCGGACGACGGTGCTGTTGAACGCCTGCTGGCCGGAGATGTAGTCCGGCGCGATCGGCAGCACGTGGTTCTGCGCCCAGCCGTTGCCGGTGTTGCGCTTCCACTTCTTGTGGTCACCGTTCGAGTCGTCCTGCCACCACATGTTGCGCTCCCAGTCCTCGTCGCGCATCGCCTCCGGCTCCATGCCGGCCGCCTGCTCGCCGAGCGGGTCGTCGCGCCTCGCCTGGGCGACCCGCGTGTACTGGTCGTGCCCCAGCGAGTTCGAGATCGCGATCGCGTCCGGGTGCACGCCCTTCGTCACGACGATGGGCAGGCGCAGCTTCTTCTCGATCTCGCCGTCGCCGAGCTCCATGCCGGGCATGGCCTCGTGCAGCGTGGTCGAGCGATGCCCGGTCACCTCGATCCAGTCGCCGTTCTCCAGCCCGAGCCGCTTCGCGGTGGTCGGGTGCAGCCAGGCCGGGTTCGAGTGCACGATCTCCGAGCACCACTTCAGGTTCGCCGTGCGACCGTGGTTGTGCACGCACCACTTGAAGGACGTCATGATCAGCTGGTCGTCGTCCAGGTCGAGGTGCTCCTTCGGGCGCTCGAACTTGGGCCACGGCCACAGGTCGTACTCGTGCCCCTTGTGGTGCGCCGCGCGGTTCTTGCCCTTCGAGTTCGCGAGCGCGGTGAGCCCCGAGGTGTCTTCGTTGCGCGCCGTCTTCACGACGAAGTCGGAGTAGACCTCGAACTTGCGGCTCGGCGTCTTGAAGCCGCGCACGGCCTTGCCGTCGAGCAGGATGCCGATCCCCTTGCCGTCCTTCGTGATGATGCCGGTGGCCTCGTCCGTGACCGAACCGGCGAGCTGCTCCTCGGAGAGCGGCTGCAGGTGCGGCTCGAAGTAGGGCTCCTGGTCCGGGTCCTCGTAGGCTCCCTCGGTGCGCAGGAACTCCATCACGTCGGAGTACTTCTCCTTGTCGTAGGGGATGTCCTTCGCCCAGACGCGCAGGTACTCCTCCTGGCTG
>CAZDYS010000886.1:0-1613 GCA_964509445.1 uncultured Planctomycetaceae bacterium | reverse complement strand
GCGTGCTCGACCGGCTGGCCGGGCAGCAGCGCGCCGCACACGAGGATGCGCTCGCGCGGGACCTTGGTGGGTTCCGGCTGGCGACTCATGCCGAGGCCGTCGGCTCCGCGACGCTCCCCTCGGAGGCGACCGGGTCCCGCTCGATCTGGACCTGCTCGATCCGGCCGTTGTCGAAGCGCGGCGAGATCCGCGCGTGGACGCGCCAGGCCTCCTGCGTCTCGGGATGGTCGACGCGGTGGTGCACGCCGCGCGACTCCTCGCGGAAGCGCGCGCCGATCCCGACCAGGCGTGCGACCGTCAGCATGTTCAGGAGCTCCCAGGTGGCGCGGTTCTCCGGAGCGACCTCGCTCACGGCGCGCATCCACAGTCCGATGCGCTGATCCGCCTCGGTCATCGTGGCGGCCGAGCGCTCGATGCCGAAGTTGCGCCACATCAGGGACTTCAGGGAGTAGGTGACGTCCTGCGTGTTCACGTTCATCCCGACCGGTCCGGGCTGTCGGTTGCGAGGCGGACGGACCTCGAAGTCCTGGATGCCGCGATCGGAGAGCTCCTCCACGGCGGTGCGTCCGGCGAGGTTTCCCAGCACCAGGCACTCGAGCAGGGAGTTGGAGCCCATGCGATTCGCGCCGTGCAGGCCCGAGCTCGCGCACTCCCCGACCGCCCACAGGCCGGGCACCGTCGTGCGCCCGGCCGCGTCGACCTCCAGGCCGCCGATCGCGTAGTGCGCGCCGGGACGCACGGGAATCGGGTCCCGCGCGATGTCGATCCCGAAGAAGTGGCAGATGCGGCTGATCCCGGGGAACAGCCGATGCGGATCCTTGTCGAGCTCGGACAGGTCCAGGTAGACGTTCGTGTCGTTCGTCACGACCATCTGCTGGAAGATCGCGCGGCTGACGACGTCTCGCGGCGCCAGCTCTGCCAGCGGGTGGTAGGCCGGCATGAAGCGGTTGCCGTTCCGGTCGCGCAGCAGGCCCCCGGCGCCTCGCACGATCTCGCTGATGAGGACGCGCGCCGCACCGGCGATGTAGAGCATCGTCGGGTGGAACTGCACGAACTCCATGTCGCGCACGACCGCGCCGGCACGGAACCCGATCGCGACGCCGTCGCCGGTGGCGATGCTCGGGTTGGTCGTCTCGCGGTAGATCTGGCCGGCACCGCCCGTCGCGAGGATCGTCTGCCCGCCGGAGAACACGCACAGCTCGCCCCGGGCGTCCTGCGTGAGCGCACCGACCACCCTCCCCGAGGCGGCGCACAGGACGTCCACGACGAACACGTTCTCGAAGGTGGTGATCCGCGGGTGCTCGACGACCGCCCGCCGCAGCGTGTCCTGGATCTCCCGACCGGTGGCGTCCCCGCCCGCGTGGACGATGCGCGCGGAGCTGTGTCCGCCCTCGCGTTCCAGCTCGAGTCCGCCGGAAGGACTCCGATCGAAGTGCGCGCCGAGACGCTGCAGCCAGGAGACGATCTCGGGGCCCGCCTGCACGACGGAGCGCACGCAGTCGGGCTCCGAGAGCCCGCACCCCACGCGCAGGGTGTCGGCCTCGTGCGCGGCGAAGGTGTCCTCCGGACCCAGTACGGCGGCCATCCCGCCGCGCGCCCAGACGGTGTTCGTG
>CAZDYS010000885.1:0-1618 GCA_964509445.1 uncultured Planctomycetaceae bacterium | reverse complement strand
TGTTCAACGTGCTCGGCCCGCTCGTGAACCCGGCGCGCCCCACCCACCAGCTGACCGGCACCGGCGACGCGCTGCTCGCGGAGCGCATGGCCCAGGCGCTCGCGCGCTCGGACGTCCGTCGCGCCTTCGTCGTGCGTGGCGCCGACGACTGGGACGAGGCCACGCCCGTCGGCCCCTTCGAGCTCCACGGAATCGAGGACGGTCGCGTGACGCGCGAGGAGCGCGACCCGGGCGACTACGGGCTCGAGCGCTGCGAGCCGGCGGACCTCGTCGGCGGCGACGCGGAGGAGAACGCACGCATCCTCGGAGCCGTGTTCCGGGGTGAGACCGAAGGCCGCCTTCGTCACGTGCGCGCAGCCGTGGCGCTGAACGCGGCGCTCGCCTTCCAACTGACCGAGGAGGCACCCACTCCACGCGCGGCGGCAGACCGCGCGCTGGAGACGATCGAGAGCGGCTCGGTGGCCGCTCTCGTGGAGGAGCTGGCGTACCCCACAAGGAGCGCGGTGTGAAACCCTATGAGCTCGAACGCCTGATGGCCGATCCCGACACCCCGAAGGGTGCGGCCTTCCTGGCTTACATGGCACGCGGCAGCTCGCGCAGGGCGAGCGGTGCACGTGCGCTCAAGTCCGAAGCGGAGCTGCGGCGCATCGCGCTCGAGCGACCCCCGGCGCGACGGCTCCGGCGGCACGAGTCCGGCTTCGACGTGATCGCCGAGGTGAAGTTCTCGTCGCCCTCGGAAGGGGCGATCGCGAACGCGTCCTTCCTGGGCGGCCGGAGCGATCCGCACGCGGCGCTCCTGCGCGCGCTCAAGTACGCCGAAGCGGGCGCCTGCGCGATCTCCGTCCTCACGGAGCCCTTCGCGTTCCGCGGCTCGCTCGAACACCTGCGACGGGTGGCGGACGAGAGTCCCGTCGCCGTCCTGCGGAAGGACTTCCTGGTGGACACCTACCAGGTCTGGGAAGCGCGCGCCGAGGGCGCGGACGGCGTCCTCCTGGTCGCCCGGATCGTGGACGACGAGCGCCTGACGGAGCTGCTCGACGCGAGCGAGGAGGCCGGACTCTTCGCGCTCGTCGAGGCCTTCGACGAGGAGGACCTGGAACGCATCCGCGCGGCGGTTCGCGAGCGGCGCGGCCAGCGCATCCTGATCGGCGTGAACAACCGCGACCTGGACTCGCTCGAGGTCGACCTCGACCGCTGCGGGCGCATGGCCGCCGGGCTTCCGGTGCTGTTCCCCTCCGTCGCGGAGAGTGGACTCTCGCGCCCCCACGACGCCTTCGAGGTCGCGCGCCACGGCTACGACCTCGCGCTGATCGGCTCCGCGCTGATGAAGAGCGAGGACCCGGCCGCGCGCCTGCGGAACTTCCTCGAGCGCGGTCGCCGCGGCGTCGCCGCACGGGAGGGGCTGGCTTCGTGATCCCGCGGGTGAAGATCTGCGGCCTCGTGACGACGGACCTCGTGGAGGTCGCCGTCGAGGCCGGCGCGGATGCGATCGGACTCGTGCTGTCCGCGTCGCCGCGACGCGTCGACCGTGCGACCGCCCAGCGGCTGCTCCAGGCGATCCCGGTCGGCGTCGAGCGGATCGCGGTCCTGAGCGCTCCCGGCGACGCCGAGCGGGCCG
>CAZDYS010000884.1:0-1621 GCA_964509445.1 uncultured Planctomycetaceae bacterium | reverse complement strand
CCCCTGATCGTGTGCGGCGGCGGCCTGCACAACCGCACCCTGCGGGTGGCTCTGGAGCGGCGCTGGCCCGGTCCGGTCCTCGGCGCCGCCGAGGTCGGCGTGGATCCGGACGCGCGGGAGGCCCTGGTGTTCGGCGAGCTCGCGCGCCGGGCGGTGCTCGGGATCCCCTCGACGCGGCCCGAGGTGACCGGCGCGCGGGCCGGAGGGGTACTCGGGAAGATCGCGCTTCCGCCCGCCGCCGCGGGCCCCTGAGGGGATCCGGCCCGCGGCCGCAAGAACGGGGCTCTCGGGCGGTTGCCGCGGGCCCCGGCGGGGGTAGGGAGCCGTGATCGCCTGGCGGGTTCCCGTCCTTGACCGGACCGCCCCCCTCGCTATCATCCCCAACCCCCTTGGACCCAAGGGCTTGGGGCCTCGTTCGGGCCGCTCCCGGCGAAGTCCAACCCCCTGCATGCGGATCGGAACGGTCCGTTCCGAACCATCCCCGGCACCGTCTCCCACGGGACGTCGCCTCCCTTTCTCTAAGAGCCTCCCATCTCCGAGGTCGTCATGATCGCACTGCGCCGACCGCTGCTCTCGCTGGTCTCCCTCTCCGCTCTGCTCGTCCTTCCGGCTGCTGGCCAGGACGCCGGTGAGGCGCTTCGCCGCGGCATCGAGCTGTTGGACAAGGGCCAGGACCAGGAAGCCCTCGAGGCGTTCCGTGAAGTGCTCGCCGCCGACCTCTCCAACCAGGACGCCTACGAGCTGTTCCAGCGGGTCGAGAGCGACGCGCTGCTGCGCATGCTCGGCAAGGGCGGCCAGATGGAGCTGACGGCCAAGGCGCTGCTGCAGCAGATGTCGCTCGGCCGCAACGAGAAGAGCCGCGACGAGTCCGCGATCCGCGAGAAGCTCGCGAGCATCGCGTCCGACAACGTCGAGGAGCGCCTGCGCGCGGTCAGCGCCATGGCCGCCGAGCACGGCGAGTTCGCGGTGCCGTACATGGTCTACGCGCTGGGGGACCAGGCCGATCAGGACAAGCGAGTCCTCACGGTGCAGGCCTTCGCGCGCATGGGGGACGACGTCGTGCTGCCGCTGATCGCCGCGCTGTCCTCCCAGGACGCCTACATGCGCCGCAACGTCGCGCTGACGCTCGGCTACCTCGGGGACGACCGCGCGGTCGCCGCGCTCGCGAAGCACGCGTTCGGGGACGAGGACGGCACCGTGCGCACCGCCGCCTCCCAGTCGCTGGAGAAGCTGGGCGGCTCGAGCAACGTCTCGACGCAGTTCACCGCCCTGGGCGACGCCTACTACACCGAGTCCGACGCGGTGCTGATGCCGCACCAGCGCTCGAGCGTCGTGTGGCACTGGGAAGGCGACGGCCTGGTCGCCGTCGACACCCCGAGCTTCCTCTACGCGCCGGAGCTCGCCAAGCGGGCCTACGCCGAGGCGCTCGACGCCGATCCGAACAACACCGCCGCCGCCGCCGGACACGCGCGCTGCGTCGTCACCCAGCACAGCCGCCTCGAGCAGTGGGTCGGCATGGGGCAGGACGCCGGCGACTGGGCCGACCGCGTGGCCGCCGACGTTCCCTCGGTCTTCCTGGCCGGTTCGCAGACGCTCGACGTCGCGCTCGGCAACGCGCTCG
>CAZDYS010000883.1:0-1624 GCA_964509445.1 uncultured Planctomycetaceae bacterium | reverse complement strand
CGGACGAGCTCGAGGGCTTCGAGGCGGATGCGACGGAGACGCTCGCGTTCGTGAAGCGCCACGCGGCGCTGCTGTTCGGCCTGTTCGGCCGTCGCGCGGAGGCGCGGCGCGAGGCGATCGAGCACGCGGACGAGCTGGTCGAGACCGTCGCCGCGCACGACGAGGAGGGCGGCCTGTTCCCGCGCGCCGCGGCGGCTCTCGCGGGCCTCGAGGCCCAGCTGGACGACGAGCCGTCCGCCGCGTTCCTGCGCGCCGACCACGAGGAGCGCTTCGGTGAGTACTGCGCGGCGATCGAGGCGGCGCTGCCCGAGCGCTTCGCCGGTCGGGCGGGCGTCGGCGGAGGCCTGCCGGCCGAGATCGTCGAGCGCGTCGAGGCCCAGCCGCTCGACGTCGAGGGCCTCGACCGCACCCTGCGCGCCTACCAGTCCTTCGGTGCACGCTACCTGCTCGCACAGCGACGCGCGCTGCTCGGCGACGACATGGGACTGGGCAAGACGATCCAGGCGCTCGCCGTCCTCGTGCACGTCCAGGCGAACCGCGAGGGCCGGCACTTCCTCGTCGTCAGCCCGGCCAGCGTGCTGCACTCCTGGGCCCGCGAGGTCGAACGCTCCACGACGCTCGGCGCGTTCGTGCTGCACGGCGACGAGCGCGCCGAGCTCCTCGCGCGCTGGAAGGAGGCCGGAGGCGTCGCCGTGACGTCCTTCGGGACGCTGCGCGCGCTCGGGGACGAGCTCGAAGACCTCCCGGACCCCGACGCGCTGATCGTCGACGAGGCTCACTACGTCAAGAACCCCGAGGCCGAGCGCACGAAGCGCGTGGTCGAGCTCGCGCGCCGCTCGCACCGCGTGCTCTTCCTGACCGGCACGCCGCTCGAGAACCGGCTCGAGGAGTTCCAGCGCTTGATCGCGATCCTGCAGCCGGACGTCGCGGACGAGGTCGCGCACGCGGTGGTCCAGGCCGGCGAGGTCGGGGACGGTCTGCTCGGTCGCAGCGCGTTCCAGACCGCGGTCGCGTCCTGCTACCTGCGCCGCAACCAGGAGGACGTGCTGCTCGAGCTGCCCGAGTGCATCGAGACGGAGGAGTGGGTCGAGCTCTCCTCCGCCGAGCGCAAGGCCTACGCGACGTCCGTGCGGGACCAGGAGCTGATGACGATGCGGCGCGTGGTCACGCTCGGGACCCTCGACCTGGAGGGCGCCGAGGACGAGGCTTCGCAGCCCGACGACGCGACGGACGACGTGGACGAGCGCACGCCCACGCGCTCCGCGAAGCTCACGCGCCTCGCCGAGCTGATCGAGGAACACGACGCGGCGGGCCGCAAGGTGATCGTCTTCTCGACCTTCCTGTCCGTGCTCGACGCGGTCGAGGAGCGCTTCGTCACCCACGGCCGCATCGACGGCTCGACGCCCGCGAAGAAGCGCACCGAGATCGCGGACCACTTCTCCGCCCTCGACGGGCACGCGATCCTCGTCGCGCAGATCCAGGCGGCCGGCGTCGGCATGAACCTGCAGGCCGCGTCCGTCGTCGTCCTGATGGAGCCGCAGTGGAAGCCCTCGATCGAGGAGCAGGCCATCGCGCGCGCGCACCGCATGGGCCAGACGCGCACGGTCCAGGTCCACCGCCTGCT
>CAZDYS010000882.1:0-1628 GCA_964509445.1 uncultured Planctomycetaceae bacterium | reverse complement strand
GTTCGCGCCGTAGACGACGTGGACCAGGCGAAAGCGTCGCCCGATGATCCGGCCGTTGCGGAACAGGCGCTTGACCTGGCGCGGATGCGCGGAGGTCGCCACGTCGAAGTCCTTCGGCACCCGGCCCAGGAGGAGGTCGCGCACGCAGCCGCCGACCAGGAAGGCCTCGTAGCCGTTGCGCTGGAGCCGCGACAGGACGCGCAGGGCGTCCTGGTCGATGCTCTCCATGTCGATGTCGGCCGAGGAGACGATGCGGTGGGGGCGCTCCGCCGTTCCGCCGTCGTCGGCGTCGTCGGCGTCGTGGTCGTCGGGGTCGTCGGGGTCGAACTGGGCCTTCATGCAGGGCGCGGGCGGGGGCTCACGGCCGAGCGGGCCGCAGGAGCCCCTCCGTGGCGCGCGAAGGGCGAGGATCCTACGCGGAGTGCGCCCGTCCCTAAAGCCCCTTCGGCGGCTGGGTTCCCGGAAGCGGGCCGCTTGCCCGCTGTCCTTGGCGGGGGTAGAGTCACGCGCCTTCCGGGCAGGGCAGTAGCTCGAATTGGTTAGAGCGGCTGATTCCAAATCAGCAGGTTCGGGGTTCGAATCCCTGCTGCCCTGCCAACTTCCCTTCGCTCGATCCCGATGCTGCCCCGCGACCCCGACGACTCCGACGACCCGGAAGACGAAGTGGAGGAGGCCCCGGCCGGGGACGATTCCTACGACGAAGGGCCGGCCATCGACCCGGAGGACCTCGAGGACTTCGACGGGGACGACGACGAGGAAGAGGAAGACGGGGACGGGGAGGAGTCGGAGGACGAGGGCGAGGACGGCGAGCCCGCGGCCAAGAAGACGAAGAAGAAGAAGGACGACGACGAGGACGAGGTCGTCGAGTTCGCCAAGCTCCCGCTCCCCAGCCTGGACGAGCTGCGCTCGGCCCTGGACTGGGCCTTCGAGAAGGAGGAGGAGGCGACGCCGGAGTTCCTGGACCGCTGCGCGAAACACGCGCTCCTGGTGCAGGAGATCAACCGGCAGATGAACCTCACCAAGATCGTCGATCCGAAGGAGATCGCGGCGAAGCACTACTTCGACTGCTGGCAGACCGCGCGGTCCCTGCCGCTCCTGGGGCGGACGGTCCTCGACATCGGCACGGGCGCCGGCTACCCGGGCGTCCCGATCGCGATGATCGAGGAGAACGCACGCGTCCACCTGATGGACTCCACGCAGAAGAAGGCCGACTTCGTGGCGCGCAGCATCGAGGAGCTCGAGCTCCGCAACGCCAGCGCCGAATGGGGCCGTGCGGAGGAGCACCTCTTGCGGAACCGCTACGACGTGTGCGTGATGCGGGCGATCAGCTCGGTCCGCGAGAACGTGCGGCTCCTGCGCAAGGTGCGCCACTCGCTCTACGACCTCGTGATGATGAAAGGCTCGTCCTGGTCACGCGAGGTGCGCGCGGGCGAGCGCGAGGCCGAGCGCCTGGGCTTCCGGCTCGACGCGATCGTCGAGTACGAGCTTCCGGGGGAGATGGGCGGCCGTGCCGTCCTCGTCTACCGGGCGCCGGGCGGCCAGGGTCGCTAGCCGGGCCGCGAGGTCGCGCGGCGTGCCCCGCAGCGGGGCTCCTCGAGGCGGCACTTCCCGGGATGGTGCCTGGGGGG
>CAZDYS010000881.1:0-1628 GCA_964509445.1 uncultured Planctomycetaceae bacterium | reverse complement strand
TGGGCACCGAGGAGACGATCCCGATCGCGAACGTCGCGCTGTTCACCCACGGCGGCTCGCGCAGCATGCAGATCAACTCGCACGGCTCCGGCGGCGGGGAGGGCTGGGTCAACGCCGGCGGGAACGTCGTGAAGAAGTTCACGGCGGCCATCAAGCCCGCTCTCACCGCCGACGCGAAGATCCACCTGTTCGCCTGCAACGCGGCGAAGGACCGGGATCCGGACAAGGACGCCGACGACGCCACCCGCCGCGACAGCTTCGCCGAGGACCTGCAGGAGATGACCGGTGCGGAGGTCTGGGGCCACGAGAACGCCGCGCACACGACCGGCAACTCGCGCCTGGTGCAGGTCTCCGACGAGGATGCCGACGCGAACGCCGAGCGCTACGTGATCCGCGACGTCCTGGCGAAGAAGTTCCTGCAGCACGTCGACGCGGCACTGACCGAGAACCAGATGGGCTACCTCGAGTCGAAGCTCGAGCTCTCCAAGTGGATCAAGAACAGCCTGCGCTTCCGCGGCAGCGGGTCACGTCAGCTGGACCGCCACCAGGTGTTCGTCGAGGAGGTCTCGATGATGGGGTTCGACAAGCTCTTCGACCTCCTGATCGCCGACGCGGCCCCGAGCGCGTCCACCTTCCGCTCGATGTTCCCGGAGCACGACCAGATCGACAAGCTCGTCGAGGGCGCCGCCGCCGTGCACGCCAAGTTCCACGAGGAGATCGAGGAGAAGACCCGCGCCATCCGCGACGCGCGGACGGATCCGGAGTTCCCGGCGACCGGCGCGACTCCCTGAGGGACGCCTGCGCGTTCACAGGGGCGGGCTAGAAGCGGACGCGCGGACGCTCCAGGCGCTCGGGGGCTCCGCTCGCCTCGACCAGCCGCACGAACGCGTCCCGCGGGACGTCCGCGAACGTCTCCGTGGCCTCCGTCCCCGGCCAGTCGACCTCCACCCGCAGGATCTCCTCCGCCCGGCCGAGCCCGAGCTCCAAGCGGTGCGGCGAGCCGCCGAAGCTCGACAACGAGCCGACCGCTCGGTGTAGCGTGCGCTCTCCCCCCGCCGTGCGCACCACGACGCGCACGCGCGCGCCGACCGCGTCTCGATGACAGCGCGTCCCGACCAGCTCGAGCGTGAGCCAGCGGTTGGGCGAGGACGCGGAGCCGGGGTTCTCGAACAGCGCGTTGTGGAACCGGTCTCCCGGATAGAAGCCGCCGAGCTGGTGGTAGAGGTCCTGGTCGCCGTCGTTGTCGAGATCGCAGAACGCGATGCCGTGTCCCTTCTGGAGGTGCCCGAACCCGCCGGCCGTCGTCACGTCCTCGAAGCGCTGCCCCTCCACGTTCCGCAGCATCGCGTTCGGTAGGATGTTCTCGAGCGACGGATCGCCGGTGGTCAGGTAGAGGTCCAGCCAACCGTCGCCGTCGACGTCGCCGAAGTTGGCTCCCATCGGCAGGAAGAAGCGATCCAGTCCACGCTCGCGACCCACCTCCTCGAAACGCCCGCCGAGGTTCCGATAGAGCCGCGGCCGCGGTCGACGCCGCTTGAGCTCGAGGAGCTCTCCGACCAGGTCGGCCGCGCCTCCCTCGTAGGCCGTGACGAACAGGTCGAGCCACCCGTCCTGGTCGTAGTCGAAGA
>CAZDYS010000880.1:0-1629 GCA_964509445.1 uncultured Planctomycetaceae bacterium | reverse complement strand
GCACCGATTCACCGATCGCGGGCGGGTGATCCCCCGGCAGGGCGCCGCCGATCCCGACGCTGATGACCCCCCTGTGCCGGGCGGGATCGAAGGCCCAGAGGGCGGCGCCGGCGGCCTGGGCCTTGCCCACGCCGCTCACCACGAGGTCGAACCCCGGCGCGAGCGGTTCGAGCGCCCAGGGCGCGTCGGTGTTTTCGGACCCTGGGGCGTCGCCGTCCCCTGCGTTGAGGACGCCCCGCCGGATCGCGGAGGCCTCGATGGGGGCGGCGGCAACGAGCAGCACCACGCGCGCCGGCTCGAGATTGGGGTCGTGATCGGCGTGGCCCATGAACAATTCGCCCGTCTCGGGGGATTTCAGGTCGAAGAACGTCGTTCCCGGCCGGAGAATAGTGTTCGGAGCATCCCCACGAGGGGGAGTCGGTACGCGAGGTGCCGAATCCCGAGGGCGATGCCCGACGATTGGATAGGACCGCTCGCCGGGCCGTGCGTGCCCCCGTCCGGGCGATCCCGGCGGAGCAGCCGCCGGCGAGTGACGCTCGACCGAACCAGACGAGATGGAAAGCAGGACCCGATGACCATGCAGCCCACCCGAGCGATCCGGCCCGCCTCGGCCCTCGTGCTCGCCGCGACTCTCGCGATCGGCCTCGCGGGGCTCTCCGCGTGCGAGCAGTCCTCTTCGCAGAGCGGCGACGCTTCGATCCAGCTCGCGGAGGCGGAGGTGCGGACCTTCGAGATCTCGACGCTCGCGACGGGCGAGCTCGCCGCGCGCGACCGCGTCGAGCTGCGGAGCGACGTCGAGCGGCTGACGACGATCGTGGAGATCGTCCCCGAGGGCTCGCGGGTGCAGGCGGGCGATGTGCTCGTCCGGCTGAACTCCGACGAGATCAAGCGCGAGATCGAGGAGGAGGAGCTGCAGCTCTCCGAGGCGAGGCTGAACCTCGAGGCCGCGCAGACCGCGTACGAGATCCAGGAGAGCGACAACAAGGCGAGCCTCCAGAAGGCCCAGCTGGCGGTCAAGCTCGCGGAGCTCGCCCTCGAGCAATGGAGGAAGGGCGACAACGTCAAGGCGCTCCAGCAGCGGCAGACCGCGATCGAGAAGACGGAGCGTGACCTCAAGCGGCTCGAGGACAAGTACGAGCGGAGCCAGAAGCTCCACACGAACAAGTTCATCTCCGACGACGAGCTGCTCCGCGACGAGATCGCGTTGCTCGAGGCGAAGGCCGCGGCGGAGACCGCCAAGCTCGACAAGGAGACGTACGAGGACTACCAGCTCAAGCGGGACCTCGCGCAGCGGGAGAACGACCTCGCGGAGGCGAAGCAGGAGCTTGTCCGCGTCGAGAAGACCAACAAGATCAACCTGAAAAACCGCGATTCGACGCGCGCGAACCGGCAGGTCCAGGTCGGCCGGCGCGAGGAACGCCTCGCCGAATGGACCGCGCAGTTCGAGGCGTGCACGCTCGTCGCGCCGACGGACGGCCTCGTCGTCTATGGCTCGACGGTCCAGAGCGACGACTGGCGCTCGCAGAACGAGGGCCCGATCGCGGTGGGGCGGCAAATCCGTAACAACGACCTGATCATCGCGCTGCCGGACACGAGTGAGATGATCGCGTCCGTCAAGGTCCACGAGAG
>CAZDYS010000879.1:0-1630 GCA_964509445.1 uncultured Planctomycetaceae bacterium | reverse complement strand
GGCAAGGATCCCGATGATCGCCACGACGATCATCAGTTCGATGAGCGTGAAGCCGGAGTTCTTCCTGGTGTTCATTCTTTTCCTCGTGTCGCCCCCCGTCGAGGACAGGGAACAGCGGGACTGTCGTTTGCTTCGGATGGACCGTGGAGCCGGTCGCGACGCGGCCGGCCGAGGCCTGGTGTCTTGCGGAGCGATCGACCTCGACCGTCCGACCGCTTTCCGGGAACAGCTCCCGGGCGGCGGTGCGTGTCCTATCGACGAGCCCGATCCGGCAGCTTGAGAAACGGAACTCGCTTTTTTGCGCCGGGTTCACCGCCCCGTCAGCGTTTTCCCAGGAGGCCCCAAATGCACGAGAGCCCGCCGATGGGCGGGCTCTCGGAGGCGCCTGGACGCCGGGCTCCCCCGGCGGCGCGCGGTCAGTTGCTCAGGTTGCCGATGATGTTCAGGATCGGCAGGAAGACCGCGAGGATGACCGTGCCGACGATGCCGCCCATGAAGCAGATCAGGATCGGCTCGATCAGGCTCGTGAGCGACTTGATCGTCGCCTTCACCTGGCTGTCGTAGAACTGCGCGATCTTCTCGAGCAGGGCTTCGAGCGCACCGGACTTCTCGCCGATCGCGATCATGCGCGTGACCATGGGCGGGAACACGGGCGACTCGGCGAGCGGCTCGGAGAGCATGTTTCCGTTGCGGACGCTCTCGCGCGAGTCGCGCACGGCCTTCGCCACCACGCGGTTGCCCGCGGTGTCCGCGACGATGTCCAGCGTGCCCATGATCGGGACGCCGGAGCGAACCAGCGTCGCGAACGTGCGCGAGAAGCGCGCCAGGGCGACCTTCTGCGACAGGCTGCCGAAGATCGGGATCTTCAGCGAGAGGCGATCCAGGACGAACGCGCCCTTCTCGGTCTTCTTCGTGATCGTGAAGCCCGCGAAGGCCGCGAACACGCCGAAGAGCGCGAGGTACCAGCGCGCCACCAGCCAGTCCGAGACGGCCAGAACGGTGAGCGTGAGCCCGGGGAGCTCGGCTCCCAGCCCCTCGAACACCTCCTTGAAGCCGGGCACGACGCCGATCATCAGGAACGCCGTGATGCCGAGCACCAGGACGAGCGAGATGACCGGGTAGGTCATGGCCGAGCGGATCTCGCGCTTGAGCTCCTCGGTCGACTCGACGTACTCGGCGAGACGCTCCAGGATCACGTCCATCTGACCCGAGGCCTCACCGGCCTGGACCATGCTGACGTAGAGCGGGTTGAAGACCTTCGGGCAGGTCATCATCGCGGCGGACAGGTCGTGACCCGCGCGGAGCTCGGCCGTGAGGCGCTCCAGCGTCATTTTCATGCCCGGCGTCTCCGCCTGGTCCCGCAGCACCTCGAGCGACTCGAGGAGCGAGATGCCGGCGCCGATCATCGTCGACAGCTGGCGCGTGAAGATCGTGAGCTCCGACTTCTTCGCGGCCGGCTTCGGCTTGAAGAGCTGGATCTCGCCTTTCTTCTTCGCGCGCTTGGCGTCGTCCTTCTTCTTGCCCTTCCCGCCCTCGTTGACCTTCAGGACGATCAGGTCCTGACCGCGAAGCTGTGCGACGGCGTCGCCCTTGTCCGCTGCCTGGATGGTGCCCTGGACGGTCTTGCCCG
>CAZDYS010000878.1:0-1639 GCA_964509445.1 uncultured Planctomycetaceae bacterium | reverse complement strand
CGCTTCATCTACCGCCTGCGCATAGCCTTCCGCGCGGATGATCACCTCCCATTCGCCTTTCGATGCTCCCTCGATTCGGAAGCGACCGTCCGGGTCCTCGATCTCCGCTCTCCGATCGTCTTCGCCGAAGTCGCGAGAGGCCCAGAGTCTGTATCTCGTGATGGGTTCTCCGCGATCGTCGACGACACGGCCGTGCAAGGAGATAGGCGCCTGCATCGTGAGGGCGAGCGTTGCGGGCGCTTCGACATCGCTCGCTAGGGCAAACCAAGCGTCGCGCGGGTGCGACATTAGCTCGTCCGGGTGAAGCTTCGACGTAAGCGTTCCGGAGATGGTCGCGATCTTCTTGACGAGCATTCCGTCTTCGTCCACATCAGCGTTCTCCCAGCCGCTCGGAATCGTGCGCGGGTCGACGCGGACCTCGAAGAGTCCATCGGGGAGTCCCTCGAAGCGGAATGCGCCGTTCGCCTCGAGCTCGACAGAATCGAACTTGTCCGTAGAGCCGCTGGGGTCGCTCTTGAAGAGTTCGACCCGTCGTCCCTGCACCGGCGCGCCGTCCGGCCACGTCACAGATCCCTGGATCGCGCGCGGGGCCTCGAAGACCAGCTGCACGGGCTTCGCCGGTTCTCCAGAGCGGAGTCTCAGTGACTGCTCGATGTCCGGCCAACCATCGGCATAGGCGCTGAGCGCAATCTTCCCGCTAGGGAGGCCGAGGAGAGCGAACTCACCATGGGCGTTGGTCGAGACTTCCTTCATCCAGGAGAACCATCCCGGCCCGGAAGGGACGACCCGGGCTTCCTCCACCGGTGCGCCGCTGCTGTCGACCACGGTCCCGATGATCGTCTCGCCCAACTCCAGCTCGAGATCGAATTCCCCGTGCTCGCCGGGAGCCAAGCGGACGCGTTTTCTCTTGGGAAGCCAGAAGTCGCGGGCCTCGACGGTCAGATCGTAACTTTCGCCGGTAGGCATCCCGCGCAACTCGAACGCGAGCTTCTTGTCGAGCTCGAGCCGCGTACTGACTCCGATCGTGACTCGGAAATCCTCCGGCTTGCGTGCACGTCCGGCTGAGTCCTTCGGCAGTCGAATACGACCGGTCAGGTACCCGTGCAACTCTGTTTCGATGCGCACGGGTTCGATGGGTTTGGTCAGATCGAGGGTAGCTCCGTTCGCGACGAGATACTTGGAAGTGAGTCGGACCGACCCCCAGGCCGTGCCCTCGGGGAACTCCAGGGTGACTGTCTTCGAGCTACGAATCCGCGTCCGGCGAAAGGCCTTCTCTGGGAACTCTTCGTCTCCTGCGGCCGCAGCGTAGGCCTCCAGCACGATCCGATCGTCCGCGGGGACGCCTTCGGGCAGCACGACTTCGACCTCGACCTCGACTCGCGGGGCGACGTAGGGAGGCGAGGCTTCCTCTGCGATAGCGGCCTGGGGGCTGGGCAGAAGAGCGCAGACAAGCTGGGCGATTGCGAGCATGGCGGCCCTCCGGGCCTGGAGCGGGAACAGAGCGAGCGGTCCAAGTGGGAAGGTGCGGAGTCTAGGACATGCTGCTCAACGGTTCAGAGGCCGCGCGGCAGGTCGCGCTCCGGCGGGCTCCAGGCCAGCGCGACCAGGAACACGAGCGGCACGAGCAGCGTCGGGATCG
>CAZDYS010000877.1:0-1641 GCA_964509445.1 uncultured Planctomycetaceae bacterium | reverse complement strand
GCCCCCACCAGAGCTGGCGGGAGATGCACCAGTCCTGCACGTTCTCGAGCCAGTCCAGATAGACCTTCGTCCAGCGCTCGGGCTTGAAGGTCAGCTGGCCGTTCTTCACGGCCTCGATCGCGGGGCCCGCGAGGTCCTTCATCTTCACGAACCACTGCTCGGAGACCAGCGGCTCGATCGGCGTCTTGGAGCGGTCCGAGATCGGCACGTTGTGCTCGTAGTCGTCGATGCGGTCGCAGAAGCCCTGCTCCTGCATCTCCGCCACGACCTTCTTCCGCGCGGCCTCGCGCGAGAGACCGGCGAACGGGCCGGCCTCGTCGTTGAGCGTGCCGTCCTTGTTCAGGATGTTGATC
Source organism: uncultured Planctomycetaceae bacterium (assembly GCA_964509445.1). Taxonomy (GTDB): domain Bacteria; phylum Planctomycetota; class UBA1135; order UBA1135; genus CAZDYS01. Next base: position 1,288 of record CAZDYS010000877.1, on the reverse strand, counting down.
ACCGGCAGGCGGTGGCGCGCGCCGCGCTCGTAGTCGGCCGGGTCGTGCCCGGGCGTGAGCTTCACGGCGCCGGTGCCGAACTCCGGGTCGACCGTGTCGTCGGCGACGATCAGGATCTCGCGTCCGACCAGGGGCAGCACGCAGTGCTGGCCGACGAGGTCCTTGTAGCGCTCGTCCTCCGGGTGCACCGCGACGCCCGTGTCGCCGAGCATCGTCTCCGGCCGCGTGGTGGCGACCTCGAGGAACCGCCCCTCCTGCCCCTTCACCGGGTACTTGAAGTAGGTGAGCTTGGCCTTCTGCGGCTTCATCTCGACCTCGTCGTCGGAGACGGCCGTCTGCAGCTTGCAGTCCCAGTTCACCAGGCGCGCGCCGCGGTAGACCAGCCCCTTCTCCCACAGGCGGCAGAAGGAGTCGCGCACCGCGCGGGACATGTGCTCCTCGAGCGTGAAGCGCTGCCGCGTCCAGTCACAGGACGCGCCCAGCCGCTGGTACTGCTCGAAGATCTTGTTGCCGTGGTCCTCCTTCCAGTCCCAGATGCGCTCGACGAAGGCCTCGCGACCGAGGTCCTGGCGGGTCTTGCCCTCCTCCTCGAAGAGCTTGCGCTCGACGACCGCCTGGGTCGCGATGCCCGCGTGGTCCGTCCCCGGCAGCCACAGCGCGTCCTTGCCCAGCATGCGCTGGAACCGGATCACGACGTCCTGGATCGTGCCGTTCAGCGCGTGCCCCATGTGCAGCACGCCGGTCACGTTCGGCGGCGGGATCATGACCGTGTACGTCGGCCCGTCCGCTGCCGGCTCGAAGACCTTGGCGTCGAGCCATTCCTTGTTCATGGCGCCCTCGAACTCGTCGGGACGGTAGCGCGTCGAAAGCTCCATGCTCGCCTTTCAGGGGCCGTCTCAGGGGCCGGGGGGAAGCGCACACTTCAACGCCCCCCCTCGCAGCGGTCAAGCCGGGGGCAGACAGCCCAGGATCCCGGGGGGACTCAGCTCGACGAAGCGGCCGTCAAGGCTTCGTGGACGGGCAGTAGCTGCGGCGCGCGCAAGCCGCGCGCCCGCCGCGAGTCGAGACACACGTCCCGCGGACGCTCGGCCGCCATGCCGGTGTCGGCGCGAGACGAGGGGCGCACGAGCCCCGCGGCCTTCTCCGCCGGCAGCCCGCGCGCGGTCAGCACAAGCAGCCCGAGGTCGTAGCGGGTCAGCTGGTCCGGCCCGGCCACGTGCAGGCGGCCGTGGATCTCGGGACGCTGGCTCAGCTCCAGGAGCGCGCGCCCGTCGCTGACGACCGCGAG
>CAZDYS010000876.1:0-1644 GCA_964509445.1 uncultured Planctomycetaceae bacterium | reverse complement strand
CGGCGGAAGGGAACCCGGGGGAGACGAACGCGAGGACCGGAACGCAGAGTGCGAGCATGAAGGAACCAACTCCGTTGGGGGGGCATCCTCCCGGGAAGAGCGAGGAGGAAAGAGCGGGGCGGCGGACGGACCGCCGCGTGCCGCTCTAGATCCCGCACGCTCAATTCCGTGGCGCGCGAACTGCCGCGCCGGTGCATGCCGGGGACCACGGGACCCAGCCGGGGGACGCGAGCGAAGGCGCGAGCCCCTCTCTCGGGAGCGGGACGCGGGGTGCGTCCCGCTCCCGGGATCTCGTCGGAGCGGTCCGAAGAACCGCGGCGCGCCGTCTACTTCGCGATCAAGAGCGGCGTGAAGTAGCGGTAGTAGACCTCGAGGGTCAGCACGCACATCGCGGTCGAGTAGGTGCGCTCCTCGTCGTCGTCGCCGGCGTAGTCGGCGTAGATCGAGATCGGGTCCCAGGAGCCGTTCTCCTCCTGGGCCTCCAGGAGCGTGCCCTTCATCGAGGCGTTCCAGCGGTTCCACGCGTCGCCGCCGGCGCGGAACAGCGCCAGCGTCCCGTAGTACCAGAAGTACAGGTTGCCCACGGCGTCGTAGACGAACCGGTCGTCGCCGCGGTAGCGATACTCCTGGGGGGCGCGCTCCAGCACGAACCGGCGTGCCTCCGCGAGCTCGCTGCGGGACACGTCGATGCCGAGCAGGGACAGCGCGAACAGCGCCGCGGGCGTCGACGCCGGCAGGATCGGGTAGCGGCCGTTGAGCCGGCCGGGGTCGTGCGCGTAGCGGAAGGCTCCGCGCTGTCCGTCCCAGGCGTTGAGGAGGAAGGTGCGCGCGCGCTCGAACACGCCCGCCTCGACCTCCAGCCCGCCGAGCTGCGCGCTCTCGAGCGCCATCACCTGCCAGGCGGTCACCGAGACGCGCGGCCAGCGGTCGCGGTTCCAGACGTGCCCGTCCTCGAAGTAGTAGCCCCAGCCGCCGTCGAAACGCGGGTCGTCGCGACGCGACTGCTGGGAGACGATCCGGAAGACGCCGCGCTCGAGCGCTCGACGCAGGCGCTCGTCCTGGGTCAGGGCGAAGCACTCTGCGAGCGCGTAGGTCGCGATGCCGTGCCCGTAGCTGGAACTGTCTCCGAAGTGGCCGTTCCGATCACTCTGGACCCCCAATAGGAACTGAATGGCCTGTTCGGCCACCTCGGAGTACTCCGTTCCCGAACGATGCGTGTGACCGGCACCGAGGAACGCGAGCAGCGCGAGCCCCGTCTTGCCCACGCGCACGTCGTGGTACTTCTCGTGATAGTCACGGCGCTCGCCCCAGGAGCCGGACGTGTTCTGGATGCTCGCGAGGTAGGCGAGCCCCTGGGCCACGGCACGTTCGGTCTCCTCGCTGCCGCCGAACTCCTCGAGCGCGCGCAGCTTCTCCTCACCGAAGCGGTTCTTGTAGGGCGTCTTCTCGAGGCGCCGCGGCGTGTCGTCGGGCAGGTCCTCCGGCGGGGGCGGAGCGGCGGCGACCGTGGGAGTGAAGCTCGGCGCCGCGACCGTTCGCTCCGTGCTGCGCGTGGGCGTGAAGCGCGCCGGCGTCGGTGCGTCGTCCGCGCGCCGCTCCGTGCGGAACGGGCTCGGAGCCGGCGGGGCGAGGTCGGCCACCGGG
>CAZDYS010000875.1:0-1647 GCA_964509445.1 uncultured Planctomycetaceae bacterium | reverse complement strand
CGGGGCCATCGCGCGCGCGGCGGCGAGCGCCAGCGCGCCCGCCGGCTCCACCACGAGCTTGTTGGCCAGCGCCAGGTCGCGGACCGCGCGCCGCACCTCCTCCTCCCGCACCAGGAGCACGTCGTCCAGGCGCCCCGCGAGCGCCTCCAGGACCTCGGGGGTCATGTAGGGCACGGCCACGCCGTCGCAGATCGTGTCGCAGGCGACCTCGACCGGCCGGCCCGCGCGCCGCGCCTCCAGGAGGGACGGGCAGCCGAGCGGCTCCACCGCCACGACCCGCACGCCGGGCGCGACGACCTGGAGCGCGCTCGCCACGCCGACGCACAACCCCCCGCCACCGACCGGGACGAACACGGTCTCGAGGTCGGGCAGGCGCTCGACGAGCTCCAGCCCGAGGGTGCCGTGGCCGACCCACACGTCGCGGTCGATCCAGGGGTGGACGAAGGCCTCCGAGCGCGTGGACCACAGCGCCTCGCGCAGGAACCGGAACACCTCCGCGGTCGGCACGAGCTCCGGCGTGCCTCCGAGGCGCTCCACGGCCTCCACCTTCGTGCGAGGCGCGCCCTCCGGCATCAGGCTGCGCGCCGGCACGCCGAAGTGCCGCCCGCACCAGGCAAGGGCCTGGGCGGTGTTCCCGGCGCTGACGGTCAGGAGCCCCGCGCCGCGCTCCTCGGGAGCCAACGCCTGCACGGCGTGGAACACCCCGCGGAGCTTGAACGAGGAGATCGGCTGGAACAGCTCGTGCGCGAGGAACAGGCCCTCCCCGCCCGCTCCGCGGAACGGGACCGTCTCGAGCGGGTGCAGGACCGGCGCACCGAGACGCGCGGCCTGCAGGAGCTCCTCCTCTCGAATCGGGTTTTGCGGGGCTTCCTGCATCGACGCGAACCGGACCGCCGCCTAGTGTGCTTCCATGTCCGATGCCGTCCAACTGTTCGCGTGCTCGTCCGAAGGAGAGCCGCTCCTCGTCGAACGGCCCGTCCCCGAGGGCGCCCGGACGGTCCACCAGGCCGCGAACGTCCTGGGCGAGCACGGGGGCGTCTACACCGGCTTCCGCAGCTTCCGGCGCACGCGCTTCCTGGGGCTCGAGGAGCACCTCGACCGCACGCTGCGCTCCATGCAGCTGCTCGGGTGGCCCGATCCGGAGGGCCGGCTCGACCGGGAACGCACGCGGCGCGCGCTGCGCACGATCGCCGAGGAGCGCACCGGCGATGCCGTCTTCCGCCTGGACGTGCTGCCGCCCGGCGCGTCCGTGCCCGGGACGCCGCACCACCGCGCCCTGCTCGTCGCCCCGCTGAAGCCGATCCCCGCGCCGTTCCTGCGCGAGGGAGTCGCGGTCGAGCTCGCCCCCGACCTGGTGCGCGAGAATCCGCTGGTGAAGAGCACCTCGTTCATCGCCGCGCGCAACCCCTATCCCCTCGGGTCCCAGGAGCACTTCGAGCACCTGATGCTCGACGCCGAGGGGCACCTCTTGGAAGCCACCAGCGCGAACGTCTACCTGGTCGTCGACGGGACGATCCACACCGCCGGGAGCGGAGTCCTCGAGGGCATCACCCGCCTGTTCTGCCTGCGGCTGGCGCGCGAGAGCGGCATCGCGGTCCAGGAGGGCCCGGTCCCCTTCGCGCTCGTCGAGCGCGCCCAGGAGGCCTT
>CAZDYS010000874.1:0-1649 GCA_964509445.1 uncultured Planctomycetaceae bacterium | reverse complement strand
TGGACAGAGTGGGTCGCGTCGAAGACGACCGGGTGGCCGGTCTGGCTGAGCTCGCGCAGGCCGGTCATGTCGACGACGAGCCGGCCGTAGCCGAAGCTGACGCCGCGTTCGGTGACGAGCACGTCCGTCGCACCGGCGGCGACGCACTTCTTCGTGACGTGCTGCATGTCCGCCGGCGCGAGGAACTGACCCTTCTTCACGTTCACCGTCCGACCCGTCTCGGCGGCCGCCAGGATCAGGTCGGTCTGGCGGCACAGGAAGGCGGGGATCTGCAGCACGTCGCACACCTCCGCGGCCGGCGCGCACTGCTCGGGCAGGTGCACGTCCGTGAGCACCGAGCAGCCGACGGTCTCCTTCACCTCGGCGAGGAGCTCGAGCCCTTCGCTCATGCCCGGTCCGCGGCCGGAGCCGAGGCTCGTCCGGTTCGCCTTGTCGAAGCTGGCCTTGAAGGTGTAGGGCAGGTCGCGTTCGCGCGCGATCGAGGCCACTTCGGTCGCGATCTCGAGCGCGAGCTCGCGCGATTGCAGCACGCACGGGCCCGCGAGCAGGAACAGGTTGCCGCCGCCCACGGTCTGGTCCGCGATCTTCGCCGTCGGTCTGGTCGTCATGTGCTCATCCTAACTCCGCCGCCGCGCGTTCCCGAGCCCGCCGATGTCTCCCGCTTCGGGGGGGAGGAGCCGGCTCTCTAGCGCGCCAGCAGCCGGTACCGGTTGCGCGCCAGCTCGATCTCCACCGGGGTCTGTCCCCCGAGGTCGCCGTCCACCTGGAACGGCACCGGCTCCGCGGAGTGCACGCGGATCGAGCGTCCGCGGACCATGCGGACCGGTCCTCCCGGAAGGTGCGACAGGAGGCCGCGGAAGAAGCTCCGCGCGAGCTCCAGGCGCGAGCCGGTGGGGAAGAGGTAGACCTCGAGCAGCCCGTCGTCCATGCGCGCGTCCTCCGCCAGGTGCAGCACGGAACCGTAGCCGCGGGTGTTGCTCACCAGCACGAAGCCGAAGGCGTCCGGCAGGAGCTGGCCGTCGACCTCGACCTGCAGGGTCGGAGGGCGGTAGCTCCTCAGCGCGCGCAGCACCGCGGTGGCGTAGGCGAACTTGGTGATCGGACCCGTGCGCACGCGCTCGACCTCGGCGACGGCCATCGCGTCGAACCCGATGCCGACGACGAAGGTCGCGAGCTTGCCGTTGACGGACAGGACGTCGACCGTGCGCGCCTTGTCGCGCGCGAGGATGTCCAGCGCGTGGTGCACGTCGCGCGGCAGCTCGAGCTCGGTCGCGAGCACGTTGGCCGTCCCGTAGGGCAGGAGACCGACCGGAGTCGCCGGGTCGACGAGTCCGTCGAGCACCTCGCGCAGGGTGCCGTCGCCTCCCACGGCCACGACCAGGTCGACGGGATCCCCGAGCGTGCGCAGGTGGTCGAAGGCGTCGCCCTTGCGCTCGGTGAAGTACAGCTCGCAGGCGACGCCGCGCTCGCGCAGGCCCTCGGCCAGCTCGCTGGCCGCGTCCCGTCCGCGTCCGCGGCCGGAGATCGGGTTCGCGACGACGATCGCCGTGCGCACGCGCTCCGGGAAGCGTCCGGGGTCCTCGGGATCGGACAGGGGGGTCGCCATGGTCGCCGCGGCCCGTGGACCGCGCGCCAGAGGATAGAGTGTA
>CAZDYS010000873.1:0-1652 GCA_964509445.1 uncultured Planctomycetaceae bacterium | reverse complement strand
GGCCGACGGCACGATCACGCCGTGGATCGGCGCGCGCACCGCACTGCTGACCCTGAGCCAGGGCGAGGCGATCCTCAGCCACGTGTTCGACACCTGGAAGCCCGACGGCGGCACGATCCCGCGGCGCACGAACGGCGTCCTGGTGGCGGACCGCTCCGGCCCGGCGATCGCCTACGCGCTCGGCGGCCTCGCGGACCGCGGCAACTTCTTCGTCGCGCCCGGCGACGAGGTCTACGAGGGCATGATCGTCGGCGCCAACAACAAGGACGACGACCTGCCGGTCAACGTCTGCCGCATGAAGAAGCTCACGAACATGCGCGCGGCCGGCAAGGACGACAACGTGAACCTCGCGCCGCCGACGGTGATGTCGCTCGAGGAAGCGCTCGAGTACATCGAGGACGACGAGCTGCTCGAGGTCACGCCGATCACGCTGCGTCTGCGCAAGCGCGTGCGCGACGCGGATCAGCGCAAGAAGCTGGCGCGGGCGGGGAAGGCCTAGCCGGTCCGGGCACCGGCGGCGGTCAGTGTTCGTCGCCGCCGTAGCCCAGCGCGTTCATCGCCTCAAGCTCCTCGTCGGAGAGGCGACCCTCGACCCCCTTCGCGCTCAAGGCACCGAGGCGCCCGAGCATTTCCTGCGCGCTGCGCGACAGGGCTTCGACGCGCTCCGCCTGGGAGCCCGCGAGGTCGTCGCGCTCCGCCGGATCCGCCTCCACGTCGAACAGCATCGTGCGCTCCGCGTTCTGCACCAGCCGGTAGCGGCCGTCCGTGACGCTCGTCCAGCGATCCGGCTGCCCGGGCGTACGCAGGTGCGAGGGGACGACGCGGTCCGTCGGCAGCTCCGCGGTCAGGAGACTCGTCCCGTGCGTCGGCACGCCGTCGAGGCCGAGTGCCTCGACCACGGTCGGGAACAGGTCCAGGTGCGAGACCAGCGCGCTGCTGCGCCCACCCGCCGGGCGCGCTGCGCCGGCCGGATAGCGCACCAGGAACGGCACGTGCACCAGCTCCTTGTAGAGGCTGCGCCCGTGCGTGAACCAGTAGTCGTGCTCTCCGAGGGACTCGCCGTGGTCCGCGGTGAAGACGACCAGCGTGTCCTCCAGGCCGCCGCGCGCCTCGAGCGCGTCGAACAGGCGGCCGAGCTCGTGATCGAAGTAGCGGATCTCGGCCTCGTAGCGGGCGCGGTAGAAGTCCGGGTGCCGTTCGGCGCCGAGCGCCTGGTACTTCGGCAGCTCGCCGAGCCCGATCTGCGTCTGGCCGAGCGGCAGCGCCGGCTCGTCGCCGCGCGCGAAGTCGTCGACGTACTCCGCGGGCGGCGTGTAGGGCCCGTGCGGGTCCTGGTAGTGCACCCACAGGAAGAAGCGCTCGTCGGCCTCGTTCGCGAGCCAGTCGAGCGCCGCGTCGGTCGTGCTCGTGGCGAGCCGCTCCTTCACGTTCGGGCGGTTCGACTCGACCGCGTCGAAGCGCGCGTCGTAGGTCGCGAAGCCCTGCTCGATGCCGTCGACGCCCTCGCGCTCGCGCAGCACCCAGTTCGAGACGATCGCGTGGGTCTGGATGCCCGCCGTCGACACGACCTCGGCGATCGTGATCGCGGAGGCGGGCAAGAGCACCTTGTTCGAGCTCATGCCCAGCTCGTCCGGCAGGCGACCGGTCATCAG
>CAZDYS010000872.1:0-1654 GCA_964509445.1 uncultured Planctomycetaceae bacterium | reverse complement strand
GTTCCCTCCGTCATGTCGCGCCGACCTCGATGCACGCTCGCGCTCCTCGCCGCGAGCTCCGCCGTGTTCTCGTCCTCCTGCGGAGGCGGTGGAGGAGGCGGCGGGGGACAGGCCGGGGCGAGCTTCGACCAGAACCTGCTGCTCGAGGTCGTGCCGCTCTCCGCGGACGGTGGAGCTCCGTCCGGCACGCCCTTCGACCCGGCGTCCGCGTTCCTCACGGATGCCCGCGTGGAGGTCGTGTTCGACCCTGCTCTCGAGGCCGCGGGACGTCTGGGCGGCATGCTCTCGCTGCTCTCCCGCGCGCGTTCGACCGACCTGCTCGACGCGGGCCCCTACCTCGCGCTGGCGCAGCTGGACCCGGTCGGCCGGGGAGCTCCCCGCAGCGCCGCCCTCCGGACAGAGGGACGCTCCTTCGCCGCGGACGCCCACAAGCTCGAGCTCTGGACGCTCGAGCGCCGCGCGATCAGCACCGCCACGCACGAGCTCGACCTGTGGATCCCGCGGGACGACCCGGTCGCCGGTCCGCTGACGCTGTTCGTCGACGCGCGACTGCAGCGCGCCGTCGACGAGGACCGCCCGTTCGGTGAGACGGAGCTCCTGTTCGCGGGAGCGCCCGACGCGAGCACGCTCGGGACTCCGCTGCTCTTCGGCAGCTTCGCAGGCTACGGCGGCGCGGGCCGCGTCGCCGGCTTCGCGCTCTACGAGTCCGTCGGGGACCTGCGCCTGGCGCCCGCACCCGGCGAGCGCGCGCAGGAGGTCCAGGCCGCCTTCGAGCTCGACGAGACGCGGACCACGGGACGGGCCCGCGTGTTCCGCCGGGAGCGTGCGGACGAGGGGACCGGAGACTCCGGCATCGTCGCGACCGAGTGGCGGCTCGCCTTCGACGAGACCCACGTCCTGCGCTCCAGGAACGGTCAGCCTCCGCGAGCCTTCCACCGTGCGTTGCCGGAGCGCGTGAGCTGGCGCTACGGTCTGTACGAACCGACCGACGGCGCGCGCGTCGCGGGCCTCGACCTGGTCGGTGGGTTCGGCGTCCGGGTCGTCGACGGACCCGCGGCGGGGACCTTCGGCTGGTACGGGCCGCACGGGCTCTCTCTGCCACCGGGGGCGTCCCTGGCGGACGGAACGACGCTGGAGCGCGCGGAGTTCGGACAGCTGGAGGAGGTGCGCTACACCGCGCGCGAAGCGCCCGGCCGGCTCTTGCGGCTGACGCGCCGCACGCTCGACCTGGCGGAGCTCGACGGCGAGCGCTTCGAGTGGATCGACCGCAGCGGCCCACGCGCCCTGGAGCTGCGCATCGCGTGGGACGCGGCCGGTGGTCGCTGGCTGCGCGTCGAGGAGCTGCAGGACGGAGTCTTCGAGGAGCTCGCGCTCCCGACCGAGGTCGACCTTGCAGCGGAAGGTGCTCTGTGCCTGTGGTCCGAGTCCCTCGGAGGAACGGTCAGCCACGTCGACGGAGAGACCGAGCTCTCCTGGTACGAGGTCGAGCTCGTGCACGCGAACGACCCGGTCTTCGTCGGCGGGGCTCCGCTCGCCCTGTACGCGTTCCACGACGTGCTGCGCAGCGGCCTCACGGCGGCCGAGGTCGAGCTCGGCGACGTCCACCTCCCGGCGGCACCGGACGCGAGCTCCCCCTACCCGCACCTGTTCGATC
>CAZDYS010000871.1:0-1655 GCA_964509445.1 uncultured Planctomycetaceae bacterium | reverse complement strand
CGGCGAAGTAGGGCAGCGCCCAGAACGCGCTCCCGACGAGTGCCAGGGGCAGCGCCGCGAACAACACGAACGCGGTGCGCAGCACGAACCGCAGCACCCCGCCGGGGGAGTAGCGTGCGTGGAGGTCGTCCGGGCCGAGGCCGAGCCTGCGCAGGCGCTCGCTCAGCGCGGCGACGCGATCCGTGACCTCGTCGATGCGCTCGCATTCTCCGGGCTCGGCGCGCTGACGTGCCTCGGCGACCCGCGCCGCGAACTCCTGGACGAAGCCGAGCCGTTCGCTCTCGGCCGGGAAGCGCACCTGCGCCGCCAGCTCGATCAGCGGCAGGTCCTCCCAGCGCTCGAGCCGTAGCGTGACCTCGCGCAGGCCCTCGCCGATCCGTTCGGTCAGGGAGCGCACCGCCTCGCGGTCGTCCTGGGCGTGGAGGTCCGCCAGCTCCCCGGCGGCGATGGGCGCGCCCACGCAGGTCGCGACGCGGCTGCGGAAGCGCCGCTTGGCGCGGTAGGTCAGGCCGACCGGGACGATGCGCACGCCGAGCTCGAACGCGCGCCGCGCCTCCGCGCCCAGGGCCATGCGCGCGACGCCGGTCTTCAGGTCCTGCACGGTCGGCTCGTCGTGCGACTTGCCCTCGGGGAACAGGCACACGAGCTCGCCGCGGTCGAGCGCGTCGTACACCGCCTCGAAGGTGCGCTGGTTCTGGGAGGTGTCCGCGCCGTCCTGCGCGCGGTAGACCGGCAGGGCCTGGAAGCCGCGCATCAGGGAGCCGAGGACCGGCATGTCGAACAGGGGTGCCTTGCCCAGGAAGCGCACGGTGCGCGGCGTCGTCGTCAGGAGCAGCAGCGGATCGACGAGTCCGTTCGGGTGGTTCGCGACGAGCAGGACCGGTCCGTCCTCGGGGACGCGCATCGCGTCCTCGTGCGCCTCCCGCCGGTAGTACACGTCCAGGGCGACCAGGAACAGCCGCCGCAGGGCGTGGTGGACGATCGGGCGCGGAGGGGACATGGCGAGAGGGATAGGCGCTCGTGCGAGGGGAGTCCAGCTTTAGAGTGGCTCCCATGAACGAGCGTGCGAGAGGAGGCGAACGGAGGACCGCGGTCGTGGCCGCGCTCCTGATGCTCGCGGGAGTCGGTTGTCGCGTGCCCGGAGGGCAGCCCCCGCTCGACGCGGGGGACGCGCGTGCGGAGGAGCTTCGCACCTGGCTGGACACGGCGCCTCTCGCCGAGCGCACCCACTGGATCGAGCACGTGACGGAGGACGGCCTCATGCTCCAGCGCACCGCGGCGGGGGAGAGCTCCTTTCGGACCGGGCCGCGTGCCGGCGGGCGCTTCCACCGGCTGCTCGTCTCCGCCAACGTCGACCTCGAGGAGGAGGACGCGCCCTTCACGCTCGAGCTGCGCGTGGGGGACGCGGACGGCAGCTGGTCCCCGTGGCTGCGGATCGCGCGGTGGGGAGACGCGCTTCCGCCCGGTGCGAGCGCGAGCGTCCGGTTCCCGGGCGGCCGCGTGGCGACCGACGAGTTCGTGGGGGAGCGCTTCTTCGAGGCGGCGGAGGCGCGCGTCGTCGGGGATCCCGAGCGCGTGCGGCCGCGCCGCGTCACGCTCGCCTTCTCCGGTCCCGCGCGCTCCTGCACGAATCCCGGTCCGCCGCCGCTCCCCGG
>CAZDYS010000870.1:0-1664 GCA_964509445.1 uncultured Planctomycetaceae bacterium | reverse complement strand
TGGACGCAGCGAACGCCCGCGTGATTCGCGGCCGGGTCGTGCGTCAGGACGGCACCCCGGCCGAGGGAATCTTGGTTCGCCTGCTGCGAGCCGCGGAGGAGAAGGACGGCCCGAACAGCCCCGTGCTGTATCGCGATATGGTCGTCGCTCCCGAGGCTCCCTTCCGCAAACCGCTGCGCGAGGCCCCGAGCGCGAGCGACGGCAGCTTCTCGTTCGTGCTGACGGAGACGGGTTCGTTCGCGGTGCGCGCCGAGGAGTCCGACGTGCTGTTTGCCGCAACGGACACGCTGACCGGTGACGAGCAGCGTCCGCACGAGCTGGTTCTTCCTGCCTCGGCCTCGGTTCAAGGTCAGCTACGCGCGGAAGGGGGAGACCTGCCGCCCGGCATGCGGATCCGGCTGGACCAACAAGGTCTGTCGGGGCCTCCGTCCACGGTCTTCCGCCAACGCGCGCAGACGGTGCGTACCCTGGGCCCCGGAGGCACGTTCACGTACCAAGGGCTCCGCACGGGCAGCTACCAGGTCGTCTTGCTCCTCCCCGGCCGGAACATCAGCTTCGGAACCGGAGTGCCCGAGAACGACTTGGGGACGATCACGCTCGAGCCGGGGGCCAACGAGGTCGCGCTCGACGCGGGAGTGCCGCCGCGCGCGATCGAGGTGGCGGTATTCGCCAACGGGGAACCCCTGCCGGAGGCGCGCGTCTCGCTGCTCGCGTCGGGTTCGGTACGTGTCGGCCCGCAAGCGACCGACGATCGAGGGGAGGTTTCGTTGACGGACTTCGGTGGCCCTCGCACGGTTCGCGTTGAAGGGCGACATGGGTGGATCCATGACGATCCCGCGGAGTTTCAACTGGGGCCCGATTCGCCCCCGCGACGGGAGATCCACCTGGAGTTGGCCGAGGCCCGCTTGAAGGCCCTGGATGCGAAGGGCCAGGCTCTGGCCGGGGCCTACTTCATGGTCGGAGAGCTCGGAGGAGGATCGCCTCGCTTTGGCGGCACCCAACGGAGTGACTCGGACGGGTTCCTGGAGCTGACTCTGCCGCCGGGGGACTATCGCGTGGTGCTCTTGGCGGATCCGGGAGCGAAACGCCAGGAGCAGTTCGCGCGACGCCGCCAGTTCAAGCAGGAGCCGGAGGCCTTCCGGACGGTCGATGTGAAGTGGGTGGCGGGGGAAGGAGAGCTTCGCTTCTAGCGGAGCCCCGCCGTCCGGCCCCCGGCCACCCCGGGGCAGGCCGCAGGACTGGACCCGCGAGTCCTCCCACGGTTTCCGATTCTCGCGCGACTCTTCGGCCCCCAAGAAAGAGGGAGGAGCCCGCTCCACGCGGACTCCTCCCGATTCCTCTCGACTCGCGCTGCCTAGCCCTTGGCTTCGGCGATCAGCTCGTCGATCTTCGCGTCCAGGACTTCGTCGCCCGGCGAGCCCAGCCACTTCTCGCGGATCTTGCCCTCCGCGTCGATCAGGTAGAGCGTCGGGAAACCCGACACGTTCCACTTGGTGGCCCAGGGTCCACTGGGAGTGACATCGATGGCGTTGCGCCAGTTGATGCCCTCTTCCTGGAGGCGCGGCAGGACCTGGTCGGCCTCACCGTCGCTGTTCACGCCGAGCAGAGCGAAGGGTTCGTTGGCGAGGCGCTCCACGAGCGCCTTTTCGTGCGGCAGCATGGCC
>CAZDYS010000869.1:0-1665 GCA_964509445.1 uncultured Planctomycetaceae bacterium | reverse complement strand
CTCCGGGAACGCCAGCCGCACGAACCGCCTCGCGGCGTTCGCGTGGCGCCGGTCGACGACCTTCGCGAAGCGCGCGAGCCCCGCGACGCCCAGCGAGAACAGGGACTCCGGGAGCCGCGTGGCGCCGTGACAGGCGCCGAGCACGAGCCACGCCTGGAGCCGCGCGAGGAGTCCGTCCTCCTCGCCGACGACGGGCTGCCAGGGCACCGGCCAGTCGGCCTCGGTGGAAGTCCGCTCGTCAGCCATGGAGTCCCTCGTGCAGGTTGGCGCGCCGCTGACGCGCGGCTCCCGCCGGGAGTGCGTCGAGGAGCGCGTCGAGCACCGCCTGGCCCTCGAGCAGTTCGAGCTGCACCTCCAGGACGTGGGGCTCGACCGCGAGGCCGAGCCCCGCGAGCTTCACGGCGTCCTTCGCGGTCGTGACGACGAGCACGCCCTCGCCCCCGAGCCCGTCCAGGTCGCTCGCCCGGTAGGCGTGGTGATCCGGGAAGCGGCGGTGCTCGCGCACGACGCCGCCGAGCGAGCGCACGGCCGCCTCGAAGCCGTCCGGGTTCCCGATCCCGCTGACGAGGGAGACCTCGCGGTCGCGCAGCGCCGTGGGGAGCGCGAGCCCCTCCGGACCGCGCAGCGCGCAGGGGCGATGGGCGGCCAGGAGGACCGGCGGCCCCGGTGCGAACTGCCGCAGCTCCTCCCGGAGAGCAGCGCGCTGGTCCGGCGACACTTGGTCACTGCGCGTCAGCACCAGCGCGTCGGCGCGCGCGAGCTTCTCCGGACGTTCCCGCAGCAGTCCGCGCGGGAGCAGCGCCCGCAGGTCGTCCCGTGCGCCCTCGCGCGGCAGCCCCCAGGGACGCGTCGCGTCCACCAGCACGAGGTCGAGATCCCTCCCGAGGCGCCGGTGCTGGAAGCCGTCGTCGAGCACGATCACGTCGACGCCGTGCTCGACCAGGACCTGCGCCCCGCGCACCCGGTCCGGGTCCTGGACGTGCGGAACGTCGCCGAGCTCGGCGTCGAGCATGCGCGCCTCGTCGTTCGCCTGCGCACCGCCGGACTTGTAGCCGCGCGAGAGGATCCCGGGCCGGAGCGAGCGCGCGCGCAGACAGCGCACGAGGAACGAGACGAACGGGGTCTTCCCGGTCCCTCCGACCGTCAGGTTCCCGACGGACACGACCGGCACCTCGACGCGAGTCGAGGGCAGGAGCCCCAGGTCGTAGAGCCGGCCGCGCAGACCCGAGACCGCGCCGAACAGGGCGGCCGGCAGACGCAACAGCTCGACGCTTCCCCCGCGCCGGGACAACACGTCCTCGGGCCGGCGGTTCGACCGACCGTCGCGCCGGTCCTCGGGCCGAGCGTTCACCGCGGGAAGCGCCGAGAGGACGGGAGGCCGCTCAGATCAGCGGCTTCTCTTCCTCGGGAATGAGCTCGATCAGGCCGTCCTCGTGATGCACGACGGGGAAGGGCTCGCCCCAGTAGCGTTGGCGACTGAAGAGCCAGTCGCGGAGCTTGTACGTGACCGTGCCCTGGCCGAGGCCCTCGGACTCGAGCCATTCGATCATCTTCGACTTCGCGGCAGGCGTCTCGAGCCCGTCGAGGAAGCCGGAGTTCACCGCCGTGCCGACCGCGGCATGCGCCGCTTCAGTCACGTCGCCGCCGGCCACGACCTCGACGATG
>CAZDYS010000868.1:0-1671 GCA_964509445.1 uncultured Planctomycetaceae bacterium | reverse complement strand
CCGGAGTTCCCGAGGTTGATGGCCGCGTCGGTCTGCAGGAGCTCCCGGAAGTTCAGGCCACGCTCGGGGATCTCGAGGTTGCGGTGCAGGCCGGAGATGATGCCGCTCGAGACGGTGTGGGAGCGGCCGATCGCGTTGCCGATCGCCACCACGGTCTCGCCCAGGAGCGGGGCGTCGTCGCTCATCTCCACGGTCGGGAACGGGCCGGCGCCCTCGATCTTGACGAGCGCGAGGTCCTCGGACTTCTCGAAGGAGATCACCTCGCCGCGGTAGAGCGTCGCGTCGTCGGACTGGTCGAAGCGGATCGTGATCCGGTTCGCGGGCCGGTCCTCCGGGAACACCACGTGGTAGTTCGTCACGAGGATGCCGTCCTCGTAGAGCACCACGCCGGTGCCCGAGCTCGAGGTCGAGAAGATGCTGAACTCCTTTCCGACCGAGCAGTCGATCGAGACGACCGCGGGACGCGCGCGCTCGACGACCTCGACGATGGGAGAGCGACGCCGGTCGAGGTCCGTGTCCGGCTCCTGGGCGGACGCTGGCCCGGCGAAGAGGCCCAGGGCGAGGAGAGCGAGAAGAGACAGCTTCGTCCGCCCGGAGATCGGCGGAAGGAGGAGGTTCGACTGCATGGCGTCCGTGGGTTGGCGGCCCGGAGGGGGCCGGCGACGTTCCTGGGGCCCTCGGGCATCCAGGTGCGGGGACCCTACGAGCGAGGGCCGCTCGAGGTGAGCGTTTCGACGCTTCCCGTACGTACGCCCGCGAGGCGCCGGGAGGGGTCCCGGGCGGCGGGGTGGTGGGCCGTACTGGACTTGAACCAGTGACCTCTACGATGTCAACGTAGCGCTCTAGCCAGCTGAGCTAACGGCCCGTCCGCGCGGCGACCCCGAGGAGTCGCTCACGAGGGGCGAGGAGGGTAGGAGCCGGTCCGAGGACCCTTCAAGGCTTTTCCGGTGATTCGCACCGGGTAGACTGCCGCCGCCCTCGACCAGCCGGCGCGTGCCGGCGCCGGAGCGAGGCGCGGCCCCCCTTCGGCACCCGGGCGCCTGCCCCCATCGGAGATCAGCGTTTGAAGATCGGAGTCCCCACGGAGATCAAGCCCCAAGAGAACCGCGTGGCCCTCACGCCGGCCGGCGCCGAGCGCCTGGTGGGAGCCGGCCACGAGGTGCTGGTCCAGTCCGGCGCCGGACGCGGGAGCGGGTTCGAGGACGACGCGTTCCGCGCCGTCGGCGCGCGTATCACCGCGGACGCGGCCGCGACCTTCGGGGAGTCCGAGATGATCCTCAAGGTGAAGGAGCCGCTCGCGGAGGAGTGGCCGATGCTCGAGAAGGGCATGACGCTGTTCACCTACCTGCACCTCGCCGCCAGCCGCGATCTGACGCAGGCGATGATCGACTCCGGGGCGCACTGCTTCGCCTACGAGACCCTCGAGGTGGGCCGCTCGCTCCCGCTCCTGACTCCCATGAGCGAGGTCGCCGGCCGCATGTCCGTGCAGGCCGGAGCGATGTTCCTCGAGAAGCCGCGCGGCGGCTCGGGGATCCTGCTCGGGGGCGTGCCCGGGGTGAAGCGCGCGCGCGTGCTGGTGCTCGGCGGCGGCGTGGTCGGAACGAACGCCGCACGCATGGCCTGCGGCCTCGGCGCGGACGTGACGATCATGGACCTCAACCTCGACCGGCT
>CAZDYS010000867.1:0-1678 GCA_964509445.1 uncultured Planctomycetaceae bacterium | reverse complement strand
CTCCCGATGCACCTCGGAGCCCTCCTGGGGCTCCTCCTCCTCGGAGCGGTGCCCGTCGTGCACGCGCAAGGGCTCGACGACGTGCTCTCGGGCGGCGAGGAGGCGCAGGTCGAGGAACCGTCGGCGGAGGACCGACTGGGCGAGGTGGTCGAGGAGCTCGCCTCGACGCAGGAGCTCCTCGCTCTCGCGACCGAGTCCGGCAAGCCGACCGAGCACCTGACGCGCCAGATCGAGCTCCTCGGCCAGATCGAGTCGCTGCTGGCACAGCGCATCGCCGCCGTCGAGTCGCTGGGCAACGCCGAGGACGAGCGGGTCGAGGCGCGCCGTCAGCTGGAGGAGCAGCGGGCCTCCGGCATCCCGGTTCCGCCGCCCTACTCCTACCTCGTGCTCGAGTCGGTGCGGGACCAGGTGCGCGACGAGCGCGTGCGCTACGACCGTGCGGTCAGCGCGGCGAGCGTCGTGCGCGACTCGCTCTCGAAGGAGGAGGAGGACTTCGAGGCGAAGGAGCGCGAGCGGCGCGTGTTGAAGGAGGCCTACGAGCGCGGAGCGGACGGCGACGACGCCGCCCAGCTCGCGATCGACCTGCACCTCGCGGAGCTCGAGAGCGAGCACGCCGCGGAGATCGTCCGCGTGCACGAGGCGGACATCCGGCTCCGCGAGGTCGTGGAGAACCTGAGCGCCCTGCGGCTCGAGGCGCTCGAGGAGGCGCTCGCCTACGTGTCGGCTCGCGCGACCCTGACCGAGGAGGACCGCACGAGCGTCGCGCTCGACCTCGCACGGCGCGAGGAGCGGCTCGAGGCGACCTCCGACTCCGCCCAGCGCGCGCTGCAGTACCTCAACGCGCAGTGGCTGGACGCGAAGCGCCGCCTCGACCAGGGGCCGCGCGACGACGTCTCCGTGGCCGAGGAGGTCGAGACGCTCAAGCAGGGGCAGGTCTTCCGCCGCGCCCAGCTCGCCGGGGCCGCCGCGAGCATCCAGCGCGTCAAGAGCATGCGCACCCTGTGGGACCGCCGGTTCGCGGTGTTCACCGGGCGCGAGACGGAGGAGACCTACGAGACCTGGCGCGCGGAGTCGGAGGAGGCGCTGCGCGACCTCGAGATCGAGCGCAGCCTGGTCTCCGGGCACCTCGCGGACGCCCGCACGGACCTGGTGACGCTGCAGGGGCGGACCGCGACGGATCTCGGCCCCGCGGTCGCGCGCTGGCTCTCGCAGCGCGAGTCCTACCTGGACCAGCTCACGGACGTCTACGAGGAGAACCTCGCGAACCTCGAGCTCCTGCGACGGCTGCACCGCCGGCTCGTCGAGGAGATCGGGACCGAGGAGTCGACCTTCGACCTGCGCTCGGCGGGCTCCGACGCGTGGTCCATCGTCCTCGGGGTCTGGGGGCACGAGCTCTTGGTCGTCGAGGACCGACCGATCACCGTCGGCAAGATCGTGACGGGGCTCTTGCTCCTGTTCTTCGGGATCTTCCTGTCGCGCGGGCTCAGCCGGTTCGTCGGTCGGCGTCTGTTGCCGCGCTTCCGGCTCGCCGAGGGAGCGCTGCACGCGCTGCAGTCGCTGGTCTTCTACGTGCTGGTCGTCGCCTTCACGCTGGTGGCGCTCCAGATCGTCAACGTGCCGCTGACGGCCTTCACGATCCTCGGTGGCGCGCTCGCGATCGGCTTCGGCTTCGGCAGCC
>CAZDYS010000866.1:0-1679 GCA_964509445.1 uncultured Planctomycetaceae bacterium | reverse complement strand
GGGCGCGGCTGCCTCGGCCGCCCCTGGCTGTTCCAGGACCTGGCCGCCGTGTTCGACGGCCAGGAGCCGCCCACGCCGCCGAACTTCGGGACGATCGCCGCGATCATGCGCGACCACGCCGAGCGCCTGATGGAGCTCTTCGGCGAGAAGATGGGCATGCGCCAGATGCGCAAGTGGTGCACCTGGTACACGATCGGTTTCCCGGGCTCGGCGCGCGCGCGCGGCGAGCTGGTGCGGATCGACTCGCTGGACGAGATGATGCGCATCCTCGAGCGCTGCCCGCCGGAGACGCCCTTCCCCGAGTCCGCCCTGCGGGCCCACCGCGGAAAGGGCGGACGCAAGCAGGAGGTCACGCTGCCGGAGGGCTTCCTCGACGACCGCGAGGACGACACGCCCCCGCGCACGCCGCGGGATCCGGAGGAGATCCGCGCCTGGGAGCGCGCGCTCTCCGGGGGCTAGCGGCCCTTGGAAGAAGTGCTTCGGAGGCTCGCGTCCTGGCGCCGTGGGACTTCCTCGAGGGGCCGCTAGAGCGCCTCGAGCTCGCGCATCACGCGCACCAGCGTGCGCTTGAGCTCCTTCTCGTCGGACTCGAGCTCCTTCTGCCGCTTCTGTCCCTCGCGGTAGCGCTCCTTGTCCTTCTTCCCGATCTGCTGCACGGACTTGAGGAAGGTGGGGATGCGGGCCGGGTCGCTCGGCAGGAGCGCGGCCAGGGTGGCCGGCGCGTCGTTGGCCTCGGTCCACAGCGCGTGCAGTCCCGTGTAGAGCGAGAGGTACGTGCCGACGTGCGCGGGCCGCGAGCTGAAGTACAGGTCCGCGAGGGTCACGCGCAGCTCGCGGAAGTGGCGCGCCGGGACGTAGAGCTGACCCACCCGGGCGTAGAGCCGCTTGTGCTGGCTGTCGGGGACCGGTGAGACCCAGGTGTCCCAGTCGTCGAGCACGTCGTGCACGACGCCGAGCACGTCGACGTCGGGCATGAAGATGTCCTTGCCGGAGCGCCACGCGTCGTAGAGCGTGATGCCCTCGTAGACGTTGCCCTCGAGGTCCGTGTAGGTGTGCCCGAAGGCCGCCAGCACGTTGCGGACCAGCCCGCTGTCGAGGGCGCGCTGCAGCGCCGCCCGCGCGAGGTCGGTGTCCGGCGCGTAGCCGTTGAGCACGTTCTCGAACAGCGCGTCGGGGTCGTCCGGGTCTCCGGTGCGGTAGATCCGTCCGGTCCCGTAGTCGTAGTGGTAGGCGGAGACCAGCGCGTTCTCGAGCGGCGTCGGGAGCAGGGCCTTGCGCGTCTCGCGCAGCTTCGCGGAGGACTCCGGCAGCACCTTGCGCTCGATCGGCATCCCCGGCGCGTGCTTCTTCGGGTCGTAGTACCCCGGAGGCTCCCAGCTCGGGAACAGGCCCGGGTCCTCTTCGTTGAGCTCCAGCGCGAACCGCACGCGGCGGAGCTTCGCGAGGTCGAGCTGCGAGACCTCGAAGCGGAAGTACTCCGCGACCTCGACCTTCAGGTCCGGGTCGACCTTGTCCCAGGCGCGGCGCAGGGACTTGTCGCTGGGGATGCGCTGGGCCGAGGCCAGCGGGGCGGCCAGGCCCAGGAGGAGGAGCACGAGCGAGAGGAAGCGCATGGCTCCATCATGGGCGCGCTGTGCGTCCAAGCAAAGGGCGCCCGCCGGCACGGTCCCCCGGAGGCC
>CAZDYS010000865.1:0-1685 GCA_964509445.1 uncultured Planctomycetaceae bacterium | reverse complement strand
AACGGCTTGGGCAACGGGTAGGTCTCGGTGCCCAGCGAGATCTGCTTCTCCTGCATCGCCTCGAGCAGCGCGGACTGCGTCTTCGGCGTCGCGCGGTTGATCTCGTCCGCCAGGAGCACGTTGGTGAACACCGGGCCCGGGTGGAACACGAGGTCGCGCTTGCCGCCCTCGGTCTCCTCCAGCACGTGTCCGCCGGTCACGTCCCCGGGCAGGAGGTCTGGCGTGAACTGCAGGCGGCGGAACGAGATGCCCAACAGGTGCGCGAGCCCCTTCACCAGCTCGGTCTTGCCCAGACCGGGCAGGCCTTCGAGCAGCACGTGCCCGCGGGAGAGGCAGGCCACCAGGACCATGCGCGTCAGCTCTTCCTGACCGAAGAGCACCTGGTTCATGCCGTCGAGGATCGCCTCCGCGCGCGTGCGCGCGGCATCGACCTCCTCCGGCGAGAGCAACTCGTTCAACGACGCTCCTCGTTCTCGGGACTCGCGAAGAAACTCTTCACCGCACCGCGATGGCGCGGCGCGACGCGGCGGCGCCAGGCGGAGCCACCGGCCGACGCCTCGACGTCGACCAGCCCGGCGGACTCGTCACCGAACTCGGCCTCCGGTGCGTTCGCGCTGACGCCCATCACGGCCGTGCGCTCCGTATCCAGGTACTCGGCGGAGCTCAGACGCTCCGACGTGAACTCGTCGCTGCGATCGGGGGCTTCCTCGCCCCAGGTCATCGGCGCAGCTCCCGGGCCGCGGTTCACGCCGCCCTTCCCCGCCATCAGGCCCGCGCGCACGGCGAGGCCGAGGCCGCTTCATGTGCCGCCCTCGCAGTCCTCGTCGCACTCGTGTTCCAGGAGCTCGGCGAGCTTGGCGAAGTTCTGCGGCAGCCGCAGCTTCGAGGGATCCAGGAGTCCGCCCTCGACCAGCGCGTCCATGCGCCCCTTCAAGAGCTCCGCGAGATCGCTGGAGAGCTCGAGCATCTCGGCCGGATCGAAGGTGACGCCGTCGGGCAGCTGGAGCCCTTCGCCGAGCAGGCTCTCGAGGGACTCCGGCAGGTTCTCGGTGATCCCCGCGCGCTCCATGGCCTCGAGGGCGCGCTCGAGCGAGCCCATCGCCCGCTCCGGGTCGCGCATGCCGTCCAGGGCCGCGTCGGTGAGCTCCATCGCCGCCGACTGGATCTCCTCGCGCACCTCTTCCGACTCGAGTCCCAGACGACTCTCCAGCGCGTCCAGGGCCTCGAACAGGCTCTCCGGGGACGCGTCGTCCTCGATGCGCTCCTGCAGGCGCGCGATCCGCTCCGCGAGGTCCTCCGCCAGCTCGTCGTCGAGCTCGACGTTCTCCTCGAGCGTCGCGAGGCGATCGGTCAGCGACGCGAGCGCTGCCTCGAACAGCTCCGGCGAGGGTCCCCGCCGCTCCTCCGGCACCTCCACCCAGAGCGTCGCGGCGAGGTAGAGCGCCGCGCAGGCGTGCAGGCCGACCGGTCGGCCCAGGCGGAAGCCGGGCCGCGGCAAGCCCCCCTCGAGGACCTTCGTGAGCCGCGCGGTCCAGCGCGCGTCCGGACGTTCGAGCCCTGCGACGACCCACCCGCTTCCGCCCACGGAGGCGTCGAGCCAGCTGGCCGCGGCCGCCGACCCGATGGACCGGTCCCGCGAGCGCCACCCGGCGACGGCGAGGGCCAGGACGAGCGGCGGCGCGAAG
>CAZDYS010000864.1:0-1686 GCA_964509445.1 uncultured Planctomycetaceae bacterium | reverse complement strand
CAGCTCGCGCTCAGCGCAGCCGTTCGCTTTGGCAGTCATCTACAGCTCGTCCTGGCCGGTCTCGAACACCGCGACCGCGCCCCCCGTCCTCGCGCTCCGCGTCCGGGTCGACGTTCAGGTCGAGCTGGCAGCCGACGCCGCAGAAGTTGCACGTGGTGCGCACCTTGGTCAGCTCGCGCTCGGGCTTGTCGCCGCGCGTGAGCGGCAGCTTCTCCCCCATCGCGCCCGTCGGACAGACGTCGATGCAGCCACCGCACATCTCGCAGGTGGTGTCGAGCAGGCCCAGGCGGTCGACGGTCGAGATGGTCGTCTCGGAGCCGCGGCCCGCGAGCGTGATCGCGCTGACGCCCTCGATCTCGTCGCAGTAGCGCGTGCAGCGCGCGCACGCGATGCAGGTGTCGGGGTTGAAGTGGATGTAGGGGTTCTCGTCCTCCGGCCGCGCGGCGCGGCGAGGCTCCATGCGTCCCCAGTCCGACGGCGCCGCGTAGCGCTCGACCATGTCGAGGAGCTCGTTCGGCGCCCCGGGCTCCGCGACCGAGCGGTCCGTGGGGTGGTCGGTCATGTAGAGCGCGAGCAGCGACTGGCGGTGGCGGTCGATGCGCTCGTTCTCGCTCGCGATCTTCATCCCGTCGGACGCCTTCGTCGCGCAGGCCGGCGCGAGGCGGCGCCAGCCCTCGATCTCGACCAGGCAGGTGCGGCAGGCGCCCGCCGGCTCGAGGCGCGGGTCGTGGCACAGGGTCGGGATCTCGATCCCGTGGCGGCCGGCGACCTCGAGGACCGTCTCGCCGGCGCGGAACGGCAGGCTCTGGCCCTGGATCTCGATCGCGCCCGTGAAGTCGTCCTGGTGCGAACCGTTACCGTTCGCGTGTCCGTTCGTGGTCACGAGAAGTCCTCCGGGAAGTGCTCGAGCGCGGTGGTCAGCGGCAGCGGCGCCGCCTGCCCCAGTCCGCAGATCGAGCCCTCGTTCATCTGCCACGCCGCCTCGGCGACGTTCTTCAGCGCGGCCGGGTCGCGCTCCTGTCCCTGCGAGCGCAGCGAGTCCGCGAGGTAGCGCGTCCCGATGCGGCAGGGCGCGCACTGGCCGCAGCTCTCGTCCTCGAAGAAGCGCAGCTGGTGTCCGACGGCCGCGCGCAGGTCGACCGTGTCGTCGAGCACGACGACGCCGGACGAGCCCAGCATCGACCCGACCTTGGAGAGCGAGCCGAAGTCGAGCGGCGTGTCGCGGAACGACATCGGCAGGAAGCCGGAGCTGGCTCCGCCGGGGCTGAAGGCGCGCGGGTTGCCGACGTAGCCGCCGGCCTCCTCGACCAGCTCGTCGAGCGTGACGCCGAGCGGTAGCTCGTAGGTCCCGGGCCGCTCCACGTGACCGCTGACGCAGTAGAGCTTCGTGCCCGCCTCGCTGCGCCCGAGCGCGCGGAACCAGGCCCCGCCGCGCTCCACGATGGACGGCACGCAGGCGATCGTCTCGACGTTGTGCATCAGCGTCGGCTTGCCCCAGAGCCCGAACTCGGTCGGGAACGGCGGCTTGAGCCGCGGCATGCCGCGCTTGCCCTCGAGCGCCTCGAGCAGCGCGGTCTCCTCGCCGCAGATGTAGGCGCCGTGTCCCGCGTGCAGGTGGAACGAGACACCGTCCAGCGCGTCGCCGAAGCGCGCGATCGCCTCTTCCATCGCACGCCAGGGCGCGCC
>CAZDYS010000863.1:0-1691 GCA_964509445.1 uncultured Planctomycetaceae bacterium | reverse complement strand
CTCTCCGAGTGCTGCGCGGAAGTGGTCGAGCCAGTCGCCGTAGCGCTCGCCGCGTCCGAGCGCCGCGCGCAGCGTCGTTGCGGGCGCGTCCTGCGCGAGCGGTGCCCGACGCGGGAGGGCCTCCGGGTAGTGCAGCGCGCCCTCGATCCAGGGCGCGCCGATCGCGTCTCCTCGCCCGAACGCCTCCAGGACCTCGGCCGCCATCGGGTAGTGGTTGGCGCCCGCGCCGGGGAGCTCGGGGTGACGCTCCGCGTGGGCCGCGAGCAGGAGGTCGAGCTGCACGTGCGCGGAAGGGGTGGACGGCTGGCGCCACCGGGTTCCCGCGCAGGAGCTCAAGAGGAGTCCGCTCGCCGCGAGCAGGCGGCGGCGCGGCAAGGAGAGCGCGGCGATCGTTCGCGCCGTTGCGGAGGCGTGGTGGCTGCGCGGACTCGATCTTCGGTGCTTCATCGGAGAGGACGAGCGGGGTGCGCCCGTCGTGCCGTCGTGCGCAAGCGCGCGCTCGATGTTCGGGTTCCTCGCTCGGAAATTGCGGCGCCCTCCCGGACGCCCGTCCGCTTCACGGGAGGCATGCGACGAAGAACTCGTACCCGTAGTGCGAGCCGTGCTCGCGGTGCATCGCGGGTTCGGCCTCGAGGGCGTCCAGGGCGCGTAGCGTCTCCGCGTCCTCGCTGGAGCCTCGCAGCTGTTCGATGCGCTGCACGAGGGGCGTGTAGAAGTCTTCCCACCAGGCCTCGTCCGGAAGCGGGAAGTGGCCGAGCGTCGCGAAGCCCGCCCGCTCCAGCTTCCCCAGCGCGTTCGCCACGTCGCCCATGCCCTCGTAGTCGGCGAAGCTCGCGCGCACCTGCGCCGGGGGGTCGGTCGTCCGCCACACGGCCTCGGTGAACGCGAGGCGTCCCCCGGGACGCAGGAGCTCGCGGCAGACCGCGAGTCCCTCGTCGAGGCCGAGGTTGTAGAGCGCGCCCTCGGACCACACGAGGTCGAAGCTCGCGCGGGGGAACGGGAGTCGCGCCATGTCGGCGTGCAGCGCGACGACGCGCGAGGCGAGCGGGGAGCCGTGGAGCTCGGCCTGCAGGCGCCGCACGTTCGGCGCGTGCAGGTCGACGGCGACGAGCGGTCCCGCCAGCTCCTCCGCGAGCTGGAGCGTCTGGGCGCCGGTGCCGCAGCCGAGGTCGAGCACGGCCGGCCGGGGCGCGAACGTCCCGCACAGCTCCAGCGCGCGCTCCAGCGACGCGCGGTTCCCGGGTCCCTGCCGCGGCAGGGACTCGAAGAGGCGGAAGAAGAGCTGCTCCATCCGACTCGTCTCGCTCATCGCCGGCACTCCGGCCGCTCCCGGCGCGCGGTTCGGGCGGGAGGCGAGGCGACGGCGTCCGGGGTCGAGACCTCGGGGGCAGAGGACGGTCCTCGAAGAGAGAGCGGCATCCAGGGGATCGTACCCGCGCGGCTGCGCGCGGACACGGCGGCACCGGTCGCGCGGGGACTCCGCCCCCTCGCGAGCGCGGCGCGGGCCTTGAGCCGTCGGGGACCGCGTGCCACGGTGAGCCCATGAAGATCCTCCTGGTCGGTGCCTCGGGCACCATCGGTCGAGCCGTCGCGGACGAGCTCGGAGCCCGCCACGAACTCCTGCGCGCGGGCCGCAGCTCCGGCGACGTGCAGCTGGACCTGACGGACGCGGACTCGATCCGCCGCGCCTA
>CAZDYS010000862.1:0-1702 GCA_964509445.1 uncultured Planctomycetaceae bacterium | reverse complement strand
CCATGCGCGAGCGCGAGATCTCCTTGCCGTCGGCGTCGCGCACGACGATCAGGGACTCGACCGAGCGCTGCTTGAGCTCCGTGGGGAAGTTGTGTCCGGCCCCCTTGTTCGTGACGCGCACGACGACCTCGTTGCCCTCGATGGTCGGCTCGTAGCGGTAGGCCTTCTTCAGCTGGTCCTCGCTCCGCGAGCCGGGGAAGCTGTGGGTGGTGACGTAGCGCGGCTCCTCGCCGACGGCGACCGGCCGGAACTCGACCTCCATGTGGCAGTCGATGCAGGCGCGACCCGCCTCCTTGCCGAGCGGGCTGATCTCCCACTGGTAGGGCGTGCCGTGGTTGCGGTGGCACGAGGCGCAGGCCTCCACCTGCCCGACGCGCGGATCGAAGGCCTCGGTGCACTCGTCCCCGCCGTGGAACGTGCCGTAGTCGTAGTCCTTCTTCCAGTGGCACGTCATGCACGTGTTGCCCTCCTCGAGCCCGTGATGACGCCGCTTCGGGTTCATGCCGATGCCGGTCTCGAAGATCGGGCGCGGCGTGTGGCACACGATGCACTCGCCGTGGTCGAAGCGGCCGGTCGCGAGCCGGACCTCCTCGTCCGTGAACGCCCGTCCGTGCGTGCTCTGCTCGTGCTCGGCGTAGATGGCCGGGTGACAGTCGGCGCAGAAGCTGCTCTTCATCACCTCCTGCTCGTGCCGCAGCTCGTCCTCCGTGGGCGGCCCGGCGAGGACGGACTCCTCGGCCGGCGCCACGAGGACGGCCGTCGGCAGGGTCAGGGCGGTCAGGAGGAGCAGGAGCGAACGGGTGCGGAGGGGTCGCTTCATCGACGGGAGGTACGGGAGGGAGCGGGGCTGGGGGGGCCGGGAGAGCCTGCGACGGGCGTGCCGACGGGGGAGAGAAAGACCGGCGAGGACCCCGTTGCGCACCCCAGTCTGGTGCGAGGAGTGGCCCTTGAGAAGAGCGTGTTCCGGATGCGCCGGGACCCCCGCGAGCTGGTGCGACGCGGCCGTAGCAGTCCTTGACGCAGGGTGACGGTCAGCCCTCGATCTCGAGGCCCTGCTCTCGCAGGAACCGGCGCAGGCCGTCGGCGCGCTCGGCGAGACCCGCGTCCTGCAGCGAGCGGTGCAGCGCGATCGCCGCCTCGCGCGGCGTCCTGCCCAGGCGGTCGGCGATCCAGACGCTCTCCGGTGCCGCGGCCACGCCTTCCTGGAGCGCGACCAGGGCGAGCTCCCAGGCCGCGCGCGTCGCCTGGAGGCGGGCTGCACCGGCCAGGGCCAGACACAGGTAGTGCCCCGCCGATCCCTCCTGTTTCCCGGCGCGTCCGGTTGCAGAGCGGAACGAGGCCGCGCTGCGCTCGTAGAGCGCGAGGGCTTCCTGCTCGGCCTGGTTCTCGACCTGCCGCTCGGCGGCCGCGAGCTCGGCGAGCCCGCGGAACCAGGCGAGCTCCTCCGGAGGAAGCGTGAGCTCGAGGTCGTCGTAGACCGTCGCCAGGCGCTGCGCGGTGGAGGCCGCGAGGAGGGTGGAGCGCAGGGCGGCGTGCAGCGACTCGTCCGCGGGGAAGCGCGGCAGCGCATCGAGGAGCGCGACCTCGCGCGGTCGGCCGAGTCCGAGCGCCTCGTACACCGCGAGCTCGTCGAGGACCTGGCGAGCGGTTCCTGCCGGATGCGCGCGCAGCAGGCGGTGGGCGGCCGCCACGTCGCTCAAGG
>CAZDYS010000861.1:0-1707 GCA_964509445.1 uncultured Planctomycetaceae bacterium | reverse complement strand
ACGCGCTCGAGGACGCCGCGGTCGCACAGGAACTCGAGCACGGTCTGGATGCGCTCCTCGGGCGTGCCGAGCTCCTGCGAGAGCTCCGACGGAACCGGCGGCTGGAAGCGCGCCTCGCGGAAGCGCTCCCGGAGACGCTCGGCGACCTTCTCCTCGCTCGCCGGCAGCGTGGGCTCGTGCCCCACCAGCTGGACGAGGCCTCCCGGGAGGCTGGTCACGGCGCCGCGCTCTTCGAGCTCGGTCAAGAGCAGCGACAGGAACGCCGCCTCGACCTGGAGCGCGTTGCGCAGGTCGCGCACGTCCATGCGCGCGCGGTGCGAGTGCTCCTGGAACCAGGTCTCCAGCGCGCTGCGCACGCGCCCCAGCTCAGACTCCAGCCGGTCCACGTGGATCCAGCGATCCTGCTTCGGGTGGACCGCTCGCTCCTCGGCCACCAGCTCCTCGAGCATCGCGCGCGTCTCGTCGCGCGAGCGCTTGAGGGCCACCGCCAGCTCGTCCGTCGTCGCCAGGTCGCCGGCACCGCGCACGAGCATCGACTCGAGCAGCGCCTCGGGAGAGCCGAGGCTCGACTCCTGGAGCGTCAGGCCCTCGACCACGAAGTCCTTGAAGCGCTTGAGGCGGTGCCGGCTCTCCTCGAGCACGACGCCCCCGCCGAGCGTGACGACCGGGGACAGGAGCCGAAGCACGTAGCGGTCCCCGGGCGCACACATGACGGGGTTGTCGAGGCGCAGCTGGATCAGCCCCGAGGCCCCCGGCGCGATCTCCTCCTCGTCCAGGAGGACCACCTCGCCGGGCGCGTCCACCGTGCCCGTGTGCAGGCGGATCGGCATGCGGTTCGTGACCGTGCGGTCGAGGTCCGGGAGCGCCGTCAGCCGCGCGGCGATCATGCGCTGCGGCGTGAAGTAGCCCGGCGTGGCGACGATGTCGCCGCGCTTCACGTCCTCCTTGGACACGTCGGAGAAGTTGATCGCCGAGGAGTGCCCCGCGGTGACGCGCGGCGTGTCCTGGCGGTAGGCGTTGAGGCCGCGCACCTTGCCGCGCTTGCCCGAGGGCAGGAGCTCGAGCACGTCGCCGACCTTCGCCGAGCCGGTGACCGGGATGCCCGTGACCACCGTGCCGAACCCGCTCTTGGAGAACACGCGCTG
This sequence comes from uncultured Planctomycetaceae bacterium, assembly GCA_964509445.1. Lineage (GTDB taxonomy): Bacteria > Planctomycetota > UBA1135 > UBA1135 > CAZDYS01. The sequence goes on along the minus strand of CAZDYS010000861.1, from coordinate 562 downwards.
GACGGGCATGCGGAAGAGCCCGCCGGCCTCGCGCGAGGGCGCGGCCTGGGCCTCCTCGAAGAGCAGCGCGCGCAGCTCCTCCATCCCGGTGCCGGTCTTCGCCGACACCCGCAGGATCGGCGCGCCCTCGAGGAAGGTGCCGGCGACGGACTCGCGTACGTCCTCCTCGGCGAGGTCCACCAGCTCCTCCTCCACCATGTCGACCTTGGTCAGCGCCACGAAGCCGCGCGCGACGCCCAGGAGCCCCATGATCGCGAGGTGCTCGCGGGTCTGCGGCATGACGCCGTCGTCCGAGGCAACCACCAGGATCACGAGGTCGATCCCCGTCGCGCCGGCCACCATGTTGCGGATGAAGCGCTCGTGCCCCGGCACGTCGACGATCCCGCACAGGCGGCCGTCCGGCAGCTCGAGCGGCGCGAAGCCGAGGTCGATCGTCAGGCCGCGCTCCTTCTCCTCCTTGAGCCGGTCGGGGTCGATGCCCGTCAGGGCCTGGACGAGGGTGGACTTGCCGTGCTCAGCTACGACCGGGGCTCCTATCGACTGCACCTGGTCGAATCCCCGT
>CAZDYS010000860.1:0-1709 GCA_964509445.1 uncultured Planctomycetaceae bacterium | reverse complement strand
GCAACATCAAGCAGATCACGCGCGCGATGGAGATGGTCGCCACGACCAAGCTCCGTCGGTTCCAGGACCGTGCCGTGTCCTCGCGCCCCTACTCCGACGAGATCACGGGTCTCGTCGGTCACCTCGCCGCCGTGCTCGGCGAAGAGGTGCAGGAGCGTCCGCTCTTCCGACGTGGAGAGGGGGACAAGACCGGCGTGCTCGTGGTGACCTCGGACCGGGGTCTGTGCGGGTCCTACAACTCGAACGTGCTCCGCACGCTCGAGGCCTGGCGGACGGAACAGACGGGCGAGGTCGACTACTTCGTCTACGGTCGCAAGGGCTACCAGTACCTGTCGAAGCGCGACGCGAACATCGAGCGTCTGTTCGTGGACCCGGAGCTCGAGAAGATCGACTACCGCGGTGCGGCTCGGACCGCGCGCGCGCTCGTCGACGGCTTCCTCTCCGGCGCCTACGACCGCATCCGCGTGCTCTACACGGCCTTCGAGTCGATGGTGAAGCACGTGCCGACGTGGATCGAGTTCCTGCCGATCGAGGCCGCCTCTCTCGCCGACGGCGGGGAGAGCACCGAGCACCTCGAAGGCAGTGACGTCCTGCTCGAGCCGGACGCCGCCACGATCTTCGACCAGCTCGTCCCCAAGTACCTGGAGACGAGGATCTACAACGCGTTGATCGAGGCTCTGACCTCGGAATACGCGAGTCGCCGTATGTCGATGAAGAACGCGACCGACGCGGCCGGCGACATGCAGAAAGAGCTCAAGGGCATCTACAACCGCAAGCGTCAGGAAGGCATCACCAAGGACCTCCTCGACATCGTCGGCGGCGCCGAGGCCGTGCGCTGACACCACCTGCCATGACCACCACCCTCACGAACGGAACCATCGCCCAGATCTTCGGCCCCGTCGTCGACGTGCGCTTCCCCGTCGGGGCGCTGCCGCCGATCTACACCGCCCTGCGCGTCGACGGCACCGCCGACAGCGCCGGTCGCGCCGGGGACCTCATGCTCGAGGTCGCGCAGCACCTCGGCAACGACGTGGTCCGCTGCGTCGCGATGGCCACGACCGACGGCTGCAAGCGCGGCCTCTCCGTCACGAACACCGGCGCGCCGATCTCCGTGCCCGTGGGCGAGGAGATCAAGGGCCGGATCTTCAACCTCCTGGGCGAGGCGCTCGACACCGTCGCGCGCGGGGAGATGCCCGCCACGGAGGTGCGCCCGATCCACCGCGACGCCCCGAGCTTCGAGGAACAGGAAGCGATCTCCGAGGTCTTCGAGACCGGCCTGAAGGTCGTCGACCTCCTGTGCCCGTTCGCGAAGGGCGGGAAGATCGGCCTGTTCGGTGGCGCGGGCGTCGGCAAGACGGTGCTCATCCAGGAGCTCATCCGAATCACCGCGGTCGAGAAGGGTGGCTTCTCGGTGTTCTGCGGCGTGGGCGAGCGCACCCGCGAGGGCAACGACCTCTGGAACGAGATGACCGAGGCCAAGTACACGACGCCGGACGGCGGCGAGGCCAGCGTCATCGACAACGCCGTGCTGGTCTTCGGGCAGATGAACGAGCCGCCCGGCTCGCGTCTGCGCGTCGCGCTCTCGGGCCTCACGATGGCCGAGTTCTTCCGCGACGAGAAGAACCAGGACGTGCTGCTCTTCGTGGACAACATCTTCCGCTTCGTGCAGGCCGGCTCCGAGGTGTCCGCGCTCCTCGGGCGGATGCCCA
>CAZDYS010000859.1:0-1714 GCA_964509445.1 uncultured Planctomycetaceae bacterium | reverse complement strand
TGACGGTCGTAGCCCTGGGCGTCGACCGCCAGGCGGCCGAAGTCCTCGGTCTCCGCGACCTGGGCGAAGAAGACCCCGCGCAGGACGGCAGCGAGGGCCAGGACGGCGACCAGGGCGGCGATCCGGGCACGCGGTGTCCCGAGCCGCTGCTCCCACCGCTCGAACCGGGTCCGGAGGTCGCTCACGCCTGGATCCAGGTTCGGCGAGAAGGCCTGGCAGCTCGCCTAAAGACCGCGCTGCGGCGGAGTCGAAGGGGACGGGAAGTCACGTCCGGTCAGGGTACGGGGCAAAGACACAAGGGGAAGAATTTGAAGGGAACCAAAACCGCCAGTAGCGGGCTCGCCATCGGTCTCGCCGTCCTCACGGCGGCATGCGCGGGGACGAGCGAAAAGGACAGTCTCAAGAACGTCGACAGCCTCGTGGCGCGCATCGAGCGTGTTCACGTCGAGGCGGAGCTCTCGCGAGAGACGATCCGCCAGGCCGTCGGACTCCTGCAGGTCATCGTGGACCCGGAGTTCGATGGAGACCCGGTCGTCGCCTACGCCGACTTCGTCGCCTCCGTGGAGCGCTCGGAGAAGCAAGCGGACGTGTTCCGCGGGCTGATCGATCCGATGCGGGGCTCCGCCGAGAAGGTCTTCGACCAGTGGGCGGCGGACCTCGACGTCTTCACCAGTCCGGGCATGCGCACGCGCAGCCAGGAGCGGCTGGTCGAGACGCGCAATCGTTTCCAGGCCGTGATCTCCAGCGTCGAGCCGACGGCCGACAGCTTCGACACGTTCAACCAGACGTTGCGGGACCACGTGCTGTTCCTGCAGCACGACTTCAACCCGGCGGCCGTCAAGGCGATCGGGGGCGAGGTGAAGTCGCTCGGACAGCTGTCCTCGCGACTCGACAAGAACCTCAACGTCTGCATGAAGGCGACGATCGCCTACGTGCGCTCGACGGCGCTCCCGGGCGAGATGGTCGTCCAGGAGGCCGAGCCGGTCGCCGCACCCGAGGAAAACCTCGAACCGCGCGACTGAGGCTTCGCACCCAGCTCTGCTCAAGTCAGGACTCCCGAGGCCCGATCAGGCTTCGGGAGTCCCCCTTTGAGAGGAGCACGCACACGTTTCATCGCGCACGCCGTCGCCGCCCTGGCGCGCGGCGGGCACGCGCCCAGGCGCGTCCGTGAGCGCCGCCCGGGCCGAGCCGGAGGTGCGGGATGCTGAGCTGGACGCTCTTGGTCGGGGTCGTCCTCGTGCTCGGGTTCTCGCTCCTGGTGCGCCAGCAGCGCCGCGCCGAGCTGGGACGCATGCGCGCGACCGTGCGAGGTCGCGACCGCGCGAAGACGACCGGCGCCCACGAGGCCAAGCTCTCGTTTCCGGTCATCGACCTCTCGCGCTGCCTCGGCTGCGCGACCTGCGTGGCCGTCTGCCCCGAGGACGAGGTGCTGGACATCTCCCACGGTCAGGCCGTCGTCGTCCGCGGGAGCGCTTGCCAGGGGGTGGCCGCCTGCGAGCGAGAGTGCCCGACGGGAGCGATCGCGGTCACGATCGCCAACCTCGAGGAGCGGACCGACGTGCCCGCCGTCGACGACGAGCTGGCCGCGGTGGGAGCACCCGGCGTCTTCCTCGCGGGGGAGGTGACGGCGCACGCCTTGATCCGCCGCGCGATCGAGCAGGGGACGCGCGTGGCGCGGGCCGCGGCGGAGCGTGTCTCCGACTCCCGCGCCCGC
>CAZDYS010000858.1:0-1716 GCA_964509445.1 uncultured Planctomycetaceae bacterium | reverse complement strand
ACGTCACGTTCGTCTAGATCGAGGCGGGCAGCGCCTGCCTCCTGCACGTCTCCGACATGAGCTGGACCAAGAAGATCTCGCACCCGTCCGAGATGGTGAAGAAGGGCGACAAGATGCGCTGCGTGGTGCTGTCCGTGGACACCACCAAGAAGCGCATCGCGCTCGGCCTGAAGCAGCTCTCCAACGACCCGTGGCTCGAGACCATCCCGAGCAACTACCACGTCGGCGACCTGCTCTCCGGCTACGCCACGAAGATCACCAACTTCGGCGTGTTCGTGAAGCTCGAGGAGGACCTCGAAGGGTTGCTCCACATCTCCGAGCTCACGGACCACAAGATCACCTCGCCCGAGGAGGTCGTGAAGCCGGGGATGAAGATCGAGGTGCGCGTCATCCGCGTCGACGAGGAGGAGCGCAAGATCGGACTCTCCTTCGTCCACGCGGACTTCGAGGAGAACGACGCCATCCTGGCGGCCCCGGAAGAGGCCGTCGCGGAGGCCTCCAGCGAGGAGGCGGAGCCCGCGCCGGCCGCCGAACCGGATGCTCCCGCCGAGACGGCCGAGGAGCCTGCCGGCGAGGACTCCGGTGACGAGAAGGTCGAGGGCTGAGAAGCCCCAGGGAGGCCCGGGCCGCGGACGCGGCGCGGGCCTCCTGACGCTTCTGGCGGCCTTCGGGCCGCTGGTCGCTTCGTGCCAGTCCGCCGCGGACGGCACGTCCGAGGTGCCCGAGCGCGCCCCCGTGACGGAGGTGCGCTCCCGGCACCTGCCCGCGTTCCGCGCCCTCGGGCAGGCCGTGGACGAAGGCGCCGACGAGCTGGCCCGCCGCCTGGCGGCCGGCCTGCGCCGGCGCCAGCTGAACGAGGACGAGCTCGCGGTCCTCGAGGCGTTCGAGGGCGTCCTGACCGGTCGCGAGCTGATGGCCGGCATCGCGTTCGGGCTGGTCGTCGAGCCGGCGGCGTTCTCGGCCGACGCGACGGAGGCGGGCGCGAGCCCGACGCCGGACCTCCTGTTCCTCACCCTGCGGAACGACAGCGGGCAGCCGCTGCGCCTGCGCCTGCCGCCAGTCGACCTCGAGCACCTGCGGGTCTCGATCGACGCCGAGGGCCTCGAGGAGCGCAGCCTGACCTCGCGCCTCTTCGACGTCCTCGACCGACGCGCTCTTCCGCCCGACGAGACCGTCCGGCTGCCGCTCGGGGACGTGGCGGCGACAAGCCCGCGCGCGCTCGCCGTGCGCGACACCTGGCGGCTGACCCTGCGCTCCGTCGGCGAGGTGTCCGTGGGGGACGAGCGATACCCGGCCGGTCGGATCCCTCCGACCCGGCACGAGCGCATCACCCCGGGCGACGAGCTGGCCGGCCTCGACCCCGTCGCCGGCGAGGTCTTCGGAGCCGCCGTCGCCCAGACCCTGGGCGGCTGGAGGAGCGAGGCCGTGCCGGTGCCGCTCGAGGCGGACCGGGACCTCCTGGCGCTGGCCGTGCGCGTCCCCGTCGAGGAGCGCAGCGCGGCGATCCGCTCCGTGGAGGCCGCGCTGCGAGCGTTCGGCGAAGGGAGCCCGGCCGAAGGACGCGCCCTCCAGCCCGCTCTGCGCTGGCTGACCCGGACGCGAGAGCCCGGCGCCGACCTGGTCGCCTGGTCCCGCTGGCTCGGCGCCTGGCTGGCGCGCGAGGACGAGCGCGCGCGAGGCGAAGAGGGCGACCGGGGGCTCGACTTGCCGCAGACC
>CAZDYS010000857.1:0-1716 GCA_964509445.1 uncultured Planctomycetaceae bacterium | reverse complement strand
CTGGTGGCGCGCGGACCGCGCTTCCGGCTCGACGCGGAGCGCGTGCGCGACGCGGCGCTGCACGCGAGCGGCCTCCTGGTGGACACGATCGGCGGCCCGAGCGTGAAGCCCTACCAGCCGGACGGCCTGTGGGAAGCGGTCGGGTACACGTCGAGCAACACGGCCCGCTTCGTGCGCGACGACGGCGACGCGCTCTACCGCCGCAGCCTCTACACCTTCTGGAAGCGAACCTCGCCGCCGCCGATGCTGCAGCTGTTCGACGCGCCGTCGCGCGAGTCCTGCACGGTGACGCGCGCCCGCACGAACACGCCGCTGCAGGCGCTGGCGCTCCTGAACGACGAACAGTTCGTCGAGGCCGCGCGAGCGTTCGCCGAGCGTGCCCTGCGCTGGGACCTCGACGACGAGGCCCGACTCGTGCGCGCGTTCCGCCTGGCCCTCGCGCGCCGTCCGGACGCGTTCGAGCGCAGGACGCTGCTCGAGCTCCTGCGCTCGGAGCGCGCCGCCTACCGCCTCGCCCCCGAGCGCGCGGCGCGCCTGACCGCGGTCGGAGCGTCGACACCCGCCCCCGAGCTCGACCCCGTGGAGCTGGCGGCCTGGACCCACGTGACCAACGTGCTCCTGAACCTGGACGAATTCGTGACGCGCGGATGACGAACCCGATCCGAGAACACCGCGCGGCGATCACGCGCAGACAGCTGTTCGGACGCACGGCCGCCGGCATCGGCACGGCGGCGCTCGCCTCGCTCTGGAACGAGGGCTCCGCGCGAGCGGCCGACGGCCTCGCCGCGGGCACGCACTTCGCGCCGCGGGCGAAGCGCGTGATCTGGCTGTTCATGTCCGGCGCCCCGTCCCAGATGGACCTGTGGGACCCGAAGCCCGGGCTGCGCGAGCGTTTCGACGAGGACATCCCCGAGTCCATCGTCGGCGGCCAGCGCTTCACGACCATGACCTCGGGACAGGCGCGCTTCCCGATCGCTCCGTCGGTCTACGAGTTCGCCCGTCACGGGGCCTGCGGGACCGAGGTGTCCGAGCTCCTGCCGCACACGGCGCAGGTGGTGGACGACCTGTGCGTCGTGCGTTCGATGCACACCGAGGCGATCAACCACGATCCGGCGATCACCTTCCTGCAGACCGGGAGCGAGGACCCGGGGCGTCCCTCCGCCGGAGCCTGGCTCTCCTACGGCCTCGGGAGCCCGAACCGCGACCTGCCGGCCTTCGTCGTGCTGCACTCGACCTGGAGCGCACGACGCGAGGCCCAGGCGCTCTACTCGCGCCTGTGGGGCTCGGGGTTCCTGCCGTCGCGCCACCAGGGAGTCTCCCTGCGTGCGAGCGGCGACCCCGTGCTCTACCTCTCGAATCCGGACGGCATGGACGCGGCCGGGCGTCGGCGCACGCTGGACGCGCTCGCCGCGCTGAACCACCGGCGTGAAGAGGAGCTCGGCGATCCGGAGATCACCGCGCGCATCGCGCAGTACGAGATGGCCTACCGCATGCAGAGCTCGGTGCCGGAGCTGTTCGACACGTCCGGCGAGCCGGAGAGCGTGCTGCGGATGTACGGGGACGACGTCCACCGCCCCGGCACCTTCGCGGCGAACTGCCTCCTGGCGCGCCGGCTCGCGGAGCGCGACGTGCGCTTCGTCCAGGTCTTCCACCGCGGCTGGGATCACCACGGCAACCTGACCGGCGACCTGCCGCTGCAGTGCCGCGACGTCGACC
>CAZDYS010000856.1:0-1716 GCA_964509445.1 uncultured Planctomycetaceae bacterium | reverse complement strand
CCGGTGAACTCGACGTCGAGGCCGAGGAAGTCGCCGGCCGCCTCGGAGCCCTCGAAGCCGCCGGAGAGCACGTCTCCAGGACTGACCTGACGCGCCCCGTCAGCGGGACGGTTGGTGGCCCCCTCCGCGCCCGTGGCCGCGCCCGGCTCCCCCGGAATCGGGGTGTCGGAGGCGTAGAGATCGCGGGAAGGCTCTTCGTTCGGGTCGTTGGACGCGCGGAAGCTCTCTTCGGACATGGGACGACGGATGCCGGTGGCAAGCGGATCGACGGCTCGAGGGCCGCCGGTGAACAGTTGGAAAGGACCCTGGGGAGAGTGGGTCGCGGTCCCTATCGGCACAGATCTCCGATGACCCGAGCGTTCCGAGGGAGTTCTGGGCGGTTCCTTCGCGACCGGCCCTCGGATCCCGTCCAATGGACGCGTGAAAAGTCTTCCTCTGTGGATCCTGGGGGTGGTCCTGGGCGTGGTCTTCGTCCAGATCGCGACCCAGTCGCCCCGCGACGGCGCGAAGGCCGCCGGAGCCCCCCGTCTCGCGACCCCGCCCGGGAGCTTCCCCTGCGAGGTGACCCTGTCGAATGGGGACACCTTCACGCTCGAGCGTCGTCCGGAGCGCATCGTGGCGGCGAACACCGGCGTGGTCGAGTTCCTGGCGGACTGGGTCGAGCCCGGCCGCCTGGCCGCGGTCCCGGCGGAGATCGCCACCTATTCCATGGTGGGCGCCCGCGAGGACTGGGCCGCCGTGCCGCGCTTCCCGAGCTACAGCGCGGAGGTCCTGCTCGCGCTCGAGCCCGACCTGGTCCTCGCCCACGCCTGGCAGAGCGCCCAGACCGCGGAGCTCCTGCGCGAGAACGGCGTCCCGGTCCTGGTGCTGGAGGCGCCGCGGGACTGGCAGGCGATCCTCGAGACGCTGGAGCTCCTCGGGGCCCTGGTGGGAGAGCTCGACGACGCGCGGGCGGAGATCGCCGCCCTGGAGGAGCGCCGCGAGCGCCTGCGCGAGCGCGCGCTTCCCTGGCGCGGCCAGCGCGCGCTCTCCTACTCGAACTTCGGGACCGGCAGCCTGACCGCCGGTCGGGGGACGAGCTTCTCCGTGCTCACGGCGCTGGCGGGACTCGAGAACGCGGCCGCGACGGCGGGCCTCGAGGGACACGTGGAGCTCGGGCACGAGAAGCTCCTGACCCTGGACCCGGACGTGCTCGTCGTCGCCGGACCGAGCGAGGACGGCGGCTTCGCGCCGGCGGAGGCGGCGCTGTCGGGCGCGCGCGAGCTCCAGGGACTGCGGGCCCTGCGGGAGGAGCGCATCGCGCGCATGCCGCCCAAGCTCTTCGCGACGAACTCCATCGCGCTGCTCGACGCCGCCGAGGCGCTGGCGGCGGAGCTCGAGCGCCTGACTCCCTAGGACCGCGCGGCGGCGACCGCCGGCGTCAGGTGCGCAGGATGCGCAGGCCGCCCTGGCGGATGGTCACGCCGGTCGTGTCGAAGTGGTCCAGGAGCGGGATCAGGTACTTGCGCGAGGTCGAGAGCGCGTCGCGCAGCTCGGGGATCTCGAGCTGTCCGTTCCTCTGACAGTTCGCCACGATCTCCGCGCGCGCCTCCCCCAGCGCCCTCGCGTCGACGAAGAAGTCGGCCTGCACGCGCTCCAGGTCCCCGCAGTCGCACAGGAACTCCAGCACGGTCTGGATGCGTTCCACCAGTGGGTGTTCATCCTGTTCCTGTTCGG
>CAZDYS010000855.1:0-1719 GCA_964509445.1 uncultured Planctomycetaceae bacterium | reverse complement strand
CCGGCCCCGGTCGCGCCCGCGGCCGCGAGAGCGAGCGCGCCGCGTGCCTCGGCGGCGACCGGCTCCTCGAAGCGCAAGGTCCCCGGCAAGGTGAAGACGCCGGGCAAGAACCGGTCCGTCGTGCAGCGCTCCAAGCCGCGCGTGCAGCGGGGGCTGCCCAGCTGGGCGATCGTCTCGCTGTCGCTCACGGCGGCCGTCGTGCTCTTCCTGGTCGGCTCCAAGCTGTTCTTCTCCTCCGCGGAGCAGGAGGTCTCCGCGGGGACGCGTCTAGACACCGTCCGGATCCTGTTGGCCGAGGGTCGCTTCGACGCGGCGGAGAACAGCCTGCGCTCGCTGGACGCCTCGACGCTCTCCGCGGCGGAGGGAGACGAGGTGCGGCGCCTGATGAAACAGATCAACGCCGGGCGCGCGGACGCGGACGTCGGGGTCGCGAACCTGCGGGGCACCGAGTACCTCAACATGCTGAAGAAGTACGAGACCAAGTGGCTGATCGGGGAGCCCGACCCGTCGAAGGTCCGCTACTTCCTCAAGCTCGTCGGCGAGTTCCGCCGGCGCTGGCCGCAGCATCCGGACCTCGACTGGGCGGATCGCCAGGAGCAGCGGTTCGACGGCTACGTGGACCTCTCCGCCCCGCTCACCTGGCCCGACGTCGCCTGGGAGGTGAAGCACCTGACGGAGCAGCAGGTGCGCCGCTACGTCGACGGGTTCGCGCTGCTCGACGAGTACGAGCCGCGGGCCGAGGGCCGCGAGCAGTCCGAGCTACGCAAGCTGCGCCGCGAGCTCGAGCAAGAGCGTCTCGAGTACTTCGTCGACCGCATGGAGCAGGGCGTCTGGGAGATCGAGAAGAAGAAGAACCCGGACAAGGCGTTCTGGTGGTACCTGAACCTCACGATCTACATCGGCGATCCGGACATGGCGGACCAGGCGGCCGAGCGCCTGGTGGCGATGGACAACCTCGAGGGGCACCTCGAGGGCTACCGACGGAACTACCCCGACCGCTACAAGCTCGTGATGCAGCACCCGACCGTCCGGTCGGCCGCGAAGCAGCGCTAGAGCTCGCGCAGCTCGAGCGGCGGAGCGAGCACGAGGGAGCCCGCATGCGTGGGCAGGAACTCGGGAGCCTCGTCGAGCGCGAGTCCGCGTTCCGCCAGGAGCGCCCGTAGCCGCGTCTCCGCGAGCTCGGGGTCACGCGGCAGGGCGTGGCGAACCGTCGTCGCGGTTCCCCGCGCGTAGAGCGCCCGCGCGAGGTCGCGGACGATCACGAGCCGCGCCGGCACCGCGACGGCGATGCCGTGCTCGAGGAGGCGCGCCGTCGTTCGCCAGCGAGCCGCGCGAGGAGCTCGACTCGCTCATGTCCGGCGAGCTGCTGAGCTCGCCGCTGACGGTCGCGGGCGCTGTGATCGGCACGCCGTCGTACATGTCCCCTGAGCAACATGACGGCGGCGAGCTCGACGCGCGCAGCGATCAGTGGAGCTTCTGCGTCTCGCTCTACGAGTGCCTGTACGGGCAGCGGCCGTTTAAGGGGAAGACCCGGCAGCGGCTCGCCTGGGGCGTCCGTCACGAGCCGCCGCGCGAGCCGCCGCGCAGCTCGAGGGTGCCGCCCTGGGTTCGACGCGTGGTGATGCGCGGCCTCGAGAAGTCGCCCGCGCAGCGCTGGCCGTCGATGCAGGCGCTCATCACCGCGCTCGCGCGAGACCCGGCGCGCGCGCGCAGGGCGTG
>CAZDYS010000854.1:0-1720 GCA_964509445.1 uncultured Planctomycetaceae bacterium | reverse complement strand
CTGCGCTACAAGCTCGGCACCGACTACGACGTCTCCCTCGGCTACCGCTACTTCGCGACGGAAGACGTGGAGGTCGCGAACCTCGGCGGCGGCAGCAGCGACGTGGAGTTCGTCAACCAAGCCTTCGAGCTCGGCTTCCGCTGGGGCCTCTAACCAGGTCGCCGGCGGGCTCGAGCCCGGTCCGGAACGCGCGGATCCCCCAGGGGGTCCGCGCGTTTTTTCGTGCCCCGGCCTAGTCGCCGAGCACCGAGGTGAGGATCTCGCAGAAGCGCTTCGCGTCGATGAACCCCCAGGTCCAGCGCTCCGCGTAGTCCTCCGCGACGCCGGCCTCGAGCATCTCCTCCACGGAGAACCCCTCGGCGTGGAGCTCCTCGACGCGCTCGATCATGGTCTCGAGCATGTCGCGGTAGACGCGCAGCTCCTCCAGGCCGGTGACGACGCCGTGCCCGGGGATCACGCGCACCTCCTCCGGAGCGAAGGCCAGCACCGCGTCGATCGCCGCCAGCATCCCGCGCGGGGTCCCGCCGGAGCCGACGTCGATGTAGGGGAACCCGACCTGGAAGTACAGGTCCCCCATGTGCAGCACGTTCGAGTCCCGGAACCACACGACCGTGTCGCCGTCCGTGTGCCCGTTCGGGTAGTGCAGGAGCTCGATCCGCTCCCCGTTGAAGTGCAGGGCGGCGCGTTCCGGGTAGGTGATCACGGGGAGCGCCTCGGCGGGCTTCCCCTCGGCCTCCAGCCGTACGCGCACGTTGTCGTGGGCCAGGATCGTGAGCGTCTTCCCGAAGTGCGCGTTCCCACCCGCGTGGTCGCCGTGGTGGTGCGTGTTCACGAGGAACTTCGCCGCCCCCCCGTCGAGCGCCTCGAGCGCCGCCTCCATGCTCGGGATCGTGTTGTCGAACTTGTCGTCGACGATCAGCACGCCGTCGGCTCCGACGGAGAACCCGACGTTCCCGCCACGTCCGTCCGCCAGGAGGTGGACGGCGCCGGCCACGGGGGTCGGGCCGTCCTGGACCGGGGACGCCTCGCTCGTGAGGAACGCACCGGTCAGGAGGGAGGCGAACAGGGCCGGAGCCAGGAGCTTGAGCATGGGGAGACCGCGGGGACGAAGGGCGAGGGCGAAGGAGGCGTTCCGGACGGCGCGCGTCAGGCCTCGCGCGGTCCGACCATCTGCGTCGGGACGACGGCCGCCTCGAACTCCTCGGCGGACATGAGGCCCAGCGCGACGCAGGCCTCGACCAGCGTGGTGTTGTCCTCGTAGGCCTTCTTCGCGACCTTCGCCGCGTTGTCGTAGCCGATGTGACGGTTGAGCGCGGTGACGAGCATCAGGCTCTGCCGCATCAGCGTGTCGACGCGCTCCGCGTCGAGTTCCAGCCCGTCGATGCATTTCTCGCGGAACGAGTCGCAGGCGTCGCCGAGGATCCGGCAGGACTCGAGCACGTTGTGGATCATCACCGGCTTGAAGACGTTCAGCTCGAAGTTGCCCTGCGAGCCCGCGAAACCGACGGCCGCATCGTTGCCCAGCACCTGCGCGCAGACCATGGTCAGCGCCTCGCACTGGGTCGGGTTCACCTTGCCCGGCATGATCGAGCTCCCGGGCTCGTTCTCCGGGATGGCGATCTCACCGATTCCGCAGCGGGGACCGCTGGCGAGCCAGCGAACGTCGTTCGCGATCTTCATCAGGCTGCAGGCGACGACCTTGAGGGCACCGCTGGCCTCC
>CAZDYS010000853.1:0-1722 GCA_964509445.1 uncultured Planctomycetaceae bacterium | reverse complement strand
ACCACGATGCTGCTCACGCAGGTGATCAACCACGTGGCCGCCGGGGTCATGATGGCGCCGGTCGCGCTCTCCCTGGCGGAGGCGCTCGACTGGAGCGACCGGCCGCTCCTGATGGCCGTGTTCACCGGCGCCGAGTTCGCGTTCATGTCGCCCGTGGCGCACCAGGCGAACGCGATGATCATGGGACCCGGGGACTACCGCTATCGCGACTTCCTGCGCTGCGGCGCGCCCTTGACGATTCTGCTCGTGATCGTCGGCACGGTGCTGATCCCGATCTTCTGGCCGATCCTCGCGGGCTAGCGCGATCGCTCCGATCCTGCGATCCTACGGGTCGCATGCTCACCCCGCTCCTGCTGGCGACGCTCTCCTCGATCGCGCCCGCCGAGCCCCGTAGGCCGGGCCCGGCGCCGCAGGAGCGCCTCGACCGGACCGAGGAGGAGCGCTTCCCCGTGTTCGTCTGGCGCCAGCGCTACCGCGGCCGTGCGCTCCCCGAGGAGCTCGTCGCGCCCTTCGGCGGCACCAACGTCGTGCGCGACGAGGAGGCGGACTGGGTGCTCGAGCGTGGTCTCGACTTCTACGTCACGAGCGGCGCGGGGCGCAACGAGCTGCACCTCGACGCGGACGACGCCTGGGAGCAGCGGGTCGAGGCCTTCATCGCCACGCGTGATGCGGAGCTCCTCGCTCGCACTCCCTGCCTGACGGACCCCGCCACCCGGGGCAAGCTCTTCACGACGCTGGCGAAGACCGTCGAGGCGCGCGGCGGAGAGCACGGCTTCGGCGTCTCGCTCGGAGACGAGGTCGGGTTGACGCCGGGGGACCACCCGTTCGACTTCTGCCGCTCGGCGACCTGCGAGCTCGCCTGGCGCACCTGGGCCCGCGCGCGCGAGCTCCCCGCTTCGGCGCCGACGACGGACGAGGTCCGGCGCGCGCTGAGCGACGACGACCTGTCGCTGGTGGATCCCTGGCTCGCGCGTCGGCGCTTCCACCGCGACGTCTTGACGGAGCTCCTGCTCGAGCTGCGCGCGAGCTTGCCGGAGGGCGTCTCCTACGGGCTCCTCGGCGTGCGACCGGCGAACGCGTTCGGCGCCGTCGCGCCGGAGCGCCTGAGCGAACACCTGCTCCTCGGCCCGAGCTTCTTCGAGGCCTATCCGCTGTTCGGCGCGCGCCTCGCGCACGGCAGCGCGGCGACGGACCTCGGGACCGTGTTCGTGAAGAACGAGACGCCGGACCAGACGGCCTGGCAGGCCTGGGACCACTGGCTGCACGGAGCCGGCGGGCTGGTCGTCTGGAGCGACGCCTACCTGGAGGACCGACCGGATCATCGGGAGCGTCTCGCCGAGGCGGTGGCGCGGATTCGCGCGCTGGAGACGGAGCGCGGAGGCTCGCCTCTCTCGCGCTCGCCGGTCACGGTGGTCCTCGATCCGGACGCGATCGCGGTCCAGTGGCTGCGCGACGCGCGCCTCGACGGTGCGACCTGGCCGCACCGTCGCCCGAGCTTCCAGCGCCTGCACGGGACCCTCGAACGCAAGCTCGACGGCTGGAGCCGCCTCGCGGCCGCCCTCGGTCTCGGCCTCTCGCTGTCTCCCCCGGAGGCGCTCGATCCGGCCGCCAAGGTGCTCGTGCTCCCGTGTCCGACCTTCGTGTCCGCGGCGACCGTCCAGGCGCTCGAGCGGTTCCTGACCCAGCCGGACCGCGTGCTCGTCGTCGACGGCGAGCCGGGCT
>CAZDYS010000852.1:0-1723 GCA_964509445.1 uncultured Planctomycetaceae bacterium | reverse complement strand
AGAACCCGATCGAGCAGGAGGGCACCTACCCGCTGCCCGAGGCGCAGCTCGACCGCTTCCTCTTCAAGGTCGTGGTCGACTACCCGGATCCCGCCGTCGAGGCGCGGCTGCTCCTCGAAGCCCACGGCCGCGCGCCGGGCGCGACGCCGGCGGAGCTCGGCGTCGAGCCCGTCACCTCGCCGGAGGAGCTGGTGCGCTGCCGCGACGTGGTCGGCGAGGTCGCCGTACGGGACGACCTGCCCGGGTACGTCGTGAGGCTCCTGGGCGAGACGCGCGCGACGCCGTCGCTCGTGCTCGGTGCCAGCCCGCGCGCGGGAGTCATGCTGGTGCGCGCCGCCAAGGCGAGCGCCGCTCTCGAGGGCCGCGACTACGTGCTGCCGGACGACGTGAAGCGCGTGTTCGTTCCGGCCCTGCGTCACCGCGTGGCGCTCGACCCGGCCGAGGAGATCGAGGGCGTCCGCACGGAGGACGTGCTCGCTCGCATCCTCGACTCGGTGGAGGTCCCGCGCTGATCCCGACCGCTCGCCTGCGCGGCCTGGTGCTCCTGGCCGTCCTGCTGTCGGCCGTGGCGCTCGCGCGCCCCGAGCTTGCGGTCCTGGTGTGGTCCTACGACCTCTTGCTGGTCGGACTGGTGCTGTTCGACCTGTGGCGCACCCCGCGGGCGGACGAGGTCGAGCTCGATCGCTCGGCGCCCGCGCGCGTCGGACTCTCGCGCGACTTCGAGCGGATCGTCTCGCTCGCCTGCGACCGGGCGGAGGGGTTGCGGGTCGAGCTGCACGAGGAGTTCCCGGAGGCGTTCCGCGTGCTGGAGCGCACCGAGTCCGGGCGCTCGGTTCCGCCGGCCCGGCTGCGGGACGAGAGCGAGGACCCCAGCGGGGGCGCCGACGTCGGGATCGTCGAGGAGGGCGTGCTCGAGCTTCGTCGCCGCTACCAGAGCGACCTGCGCGGCGTGTTTCGCCTGGGCTCCCTGCGCCTGCGCATCCGCGGTCCGCTCGGGCTGATGGATCGTCAGGCGCGTTTCGAGGGCGAGCAGCGCGTGGACGTCGAGCCCGCGCTCCCGGGGCTCCAGCAGACGCTGCGCCTCGCGGCGAGCGACCGCTGGCAGGACCTCGGCGTGCGCCAGCTTCGGCGGCGCGGCGGGGAGACCGAGTTCGAGTCGCTGCGCGAGTACGTGCACGGTGACGACAAGCGCCGCGTGGACTGGAAGGCCTTCGCACGGCGCGGCAAGCCCATGGTGCGGCAGTATCAGGTCGAGCGCGGACAGGAGCTGATCCTCTTGATCGACGCCGGGACGCGCATGCGCGTGCGGACCGCCGAGGGTCGTCACCAGGGATGGAGCAAGCTCGACTGGGCGATCGACGCGGGGCTGCAGCTGGCCGCCGTCGCGCTCTCCAAGGGCGATCGCGTCGGGTGCGCTACCTTCGACCGCGGTCTGCGGGACTGGGTCGTCCCGGCCAAGGGGTCACGACAGCTCGCGCGCCTCTCCAAGGCGCTGTTCGCACGCCAGGCCTCGACCCAGGCGGGGGACCTGGCCCGCGCCCTGCGCGAGCTGGCCGCGCGCCACCGTCGGCGCGCGACCGTGGTCGTGCTGTCGGACGTCGCCGATCCCCTGTCCGTGGACCTCCAGCGCAACGCGCTGCGCACGGCCGCCGCGCGCCACCGCGTGGTGTTCGCCGCGCTCGACGACCCGGGCCTGCGCGAGGTCACGCAGCCGGTCGTCGAC
>CAZDYS010000851.1:0-1724 GCA_964509445.1 uncultured Planctomycetaceae bacterium | reverse complement strand
GCGCCCTCCAGCGCGGGAGTCGGGAACTCGTCGACGCGCAGTGAGAGTTCGTTGCCGGATCGCTCTGGCTCGGCAGAGCAGGCGGTCAAGAGGGTCAGCGTTAGACCGACTGCAACTGCCAAAGAATCCATGCAACACCTCCAAAGCCCGTGAGCGTTCCTGCCACGGTCTTGAAGCCGTAGCGCTCGCCGGTCAGGCGAGCTAGTGGCAGCGTAAAAAGCGGCGTCGTCGCGTAGAGCACGGCTGCAATCCCGCCTGAAAGCTCGCGCAAAGCGAAGTGATACGGAAGCAGGCCGAGCACGGAGGCGAATCCGGAAGCGACGAGCAGTTGAGGCCACATTCGGCGCGAGCGGAATGGGATGGTGAGCTCTCGAAGCGAGCGACCGCGACTCTTGGGGCGTAACAGGTCGATCAGCAAGGCGATGCCGACGCTGCCGGCGATTGCTCCTACGACTCGAACGATGGTTCCTTCGAGAACAGGGACGCCTGCGAAGCTTCCGTGTCCGAGCGTAACGGACGCCGCCATTGCGACTGCGCAGGCCAAGGCGAAGAGAAGCCCCAAACCAAACGCGCTGCCGCGTGCGCCTTGCGCTTTGCCGTCGAGAACGACTAGGGAGACGCCCAGCATGACGACTCCGATTCCTAGGACGAGCGGGAGGGAGAGCGCTTCGTCCAAGAACCAGAACCCAAACAGTGCGGCCAATGGCACGTTGAGCTGAACGACCATCGCGGCGGTCTGAACGCCGCACCGCGGAAGGGCGTTGAAGAAGAGTGTGTCGCCGATGGCGAATCCCATGCAACCGCTCCAGAACAGGTCGAGGAATCGATCCGAGTCCGGAAACTGCGTCGCGAACGGAATCAGGAGCAGGAGAAAGACCCCGAGCGCGAGGACGTTCTTGTAGACGTTCGCAGCAGCCGGTGTCAGTGCCGGCCCTTCACGCACGAGAGTGCGATGGAACAGGATCGATCCGACTCCCCACGTAAACGCAGAGGTGAGCGCGGCAAACGGTGCGGGGTCGACGCTCATCTAAAGATCCGACCTCGCTCGAGACGCTCCGGTGGCAACATGCGCAGAGAAAACTCCGGCACCTGCGCCACTCGACCGCGGATCAGCGACCGGGCGATCAGCGCTTCTTCTTGGCGCGGATCTTGGCCAGGGCCTTGCCCGAGCCCATTCCGATCTTGCGAACGCGAGCGCGTCCACGGGTCGGTCCGCCGGCTTTGATTTGTGACTTTGCCATCTTGGTGTTCCTGCCGCCGGCCGGGGAATCCGGCTCAAGCGAGCGAAAGGTTGTACCGGCCCAGCCCCCCCCGAGCAAGGGGGTACTGACTGGGTTTGGTGCGCTTTTGGGACCTCGGTGGTTTGCCTAGGTCTGCTGGGCCAAATGGTTTAGGACGCCGCCGAGGTCTGGAATCGCGTCGGAAACGCCAGCTGGCGGCACGGGCTGACGCGAAATCCGCCCTAGGGAGGTTCCCGCCTGGGAGAGCTGGCTCAGCTCTCGCGCCGGAAGCGCACGGAACCTAGTCAGTTCTGACAGCCAATCTGGCGCCACGGATATCCTCCGCCAACCCCTCCCCCAGCTTCCGCAAGTACCGCCCGACCCGCTCGCGCACGATCGCGCCGGTGTCCGCCGGCACGCTATCCCGCGAGAAGACCGGCACGCCTTGGGCCTTGTCGCCCACGAGCACGTCGCGCGCGAGCAGGGTCGGCTCGGACAGGTCCA
>CAZDYS010000850.1:0-1725 GCA_964509445.1 uncultured Planctomycetaceae bacterium | reverse complement strand
TCCGGGACCACCAGGATCTTTCCCTCCCGACCCAGGAGCCCCAGGCGACGCGGCACCACTCCTCCCGCCACAGGGCCACGTCCGCAGCCTCCTCGGGCGGCTTGCGCGACAGCCGGAAGCGGCGCCGGAAGGTCCTCTCGGGCGACCAGCGCGGCTCGATCTCCAGGCCCTCCAGCACGCCGTCCACGAAGCTCGCGAAGCGTCGGTCGAGCTCCTCCGGGGTCGTGTCGAACACCGACCGCAGCGCCTCGTCCAGGTCGTCGCCGCGGTCGAAGGCCTCGAGCAGACGGACCATCGGCGAGAACCCGTGGCGCTCGATCAGGAGCTGGCACAGGAGGCCGGACTGGTAGTAGGCGAAGATCACGCGCGGCCCGCGGAAGGCCGCGTTCAGGCGCCGCACCGGCACGATCGTGCCGTTCGCGCGCGCGTCCAGGAGCTCGCGCCGCAGGTTGCGCCACCAGGAGTCCGACTTGTTGCCCTCCTCCCAGGTCGCGAGGCCCTCGGTCACCCACCGCGGACAGCGGTTGTGCGACAGCCCCAGGTGCACGACGTGCGTGAACTCGTGGAACGAGGTGCGCGCCCAGGAGAACGAGCCGCGCAGCTGCGAGAGCGGCGAGACCGCCGTCACGACCGGACCGAAGCACACGCCGAGCGCGGGGTAGCCCTCGAAGCCCGTCGAGCGCACGGAGAAGTCCGTCCAGTCCCGGAAGACCTCGATCGTGACCGGATCCGGCGTGAAGCCGTAGCGATCCGAGAGCTCCTCGCGCGCGTCCTCGTAGAACGGGACGAGCGTGCGCTCGAGCACCGGCGCGGCGTCCGGACGCCAGCGGAACGTCAGCGCGTCCTTCTCCGTCGTGACCATCGTCGCGTCCATGCGCTCCAGGACCAGCGCCATGTTGTCGCGCCAGGCGTCCCGCCGTCCGTCGGCGACCTCGGTCGCCTTCGCGAGCGACTCGCGGGCGGCCTTCTCGTCGCCGGTGTTCGCCTGCGCGCGTCCGAGGAGCGTCCAGGCGCGCCAGTCTCCCGGGTCGCGCTCCACGGCGCCCTCCAGGAAGGGCAGCGCCTCCGCGAACCGGTAGAGCTCGATCAGGTGCCGTCCAGTCTCCCGCTCCGGGACCCCGTAGGCGGGGTCCGCCTCGAGGAGCTCGTCGAAGAGGCGCTGGGCGACCTCGACGTCGTTCTCGATCCAGGCCAGGGCGGCGCGCTGCACGCGCACGTCCCGGCGCCGCGGCGCCAGCTCGCGCAGCGCCTTCAGGTGTCGACGCGCCGCGCGCAGGTCTCCGTCGTCGATCGAGGCCGAGGCCTGGGCCAGGAGGCCCGGGATCGAGCGGGGCCGGGCGGTCAGGATCGTGCTCAGGAGCTCCCCCGGGGACTCCCGGTTCCGGCGCCAGTTGAAGCGCACCAGCTCGAACAGCCCGAGCCGCGCCCCCTCGTGCTCCGGATGGAGGCGCAGCGCCTCGCGGTAGAGGTCCGCCGGCGAGTGCGCGCGCGAGATCGCGTCGTCGACCTCGCCGTAGGCCTCGAAGTACACGGACCCGAGCTCGGCCAGGACGTCCGGCTCGACGCCGTTTCCCGCCGCCGCCCGCTTGTCCGCCGCGACGAGCGTGGTGGCCGCCTCGCGGATCCGGCGCAGCGCACGCTGGCAGCGCGCCTGGTCGAGGAGCTCGTCCCAGCGCGTGCGCCCCTTCGCGACGGCGCCGCGGTGGAGCCGCTCCCGCGCCTCCG
>CAZDYS010000849.1:0-1731 GCA_964509445.1 uncultured Planctomycetaceae bacterium | reverse complement strand
CTCTTCGCGCGCATCAACGGTTGGTCCGGCGACTCTCCGAGCAACCCCATCAAGGGAGCCACCTGGCGCATTGGTGGCGCGAGCCGCGGGAGCGCGCCGTTCGGGTACTCCAAGGACGTCGCCGCTGGGTCCATCGCGAAGATCCGGACAGACATGGACGGGTTCACGCCGTCGGAGATCCGGATCCTCGAGAACCACGGGTACGCCGGGGCCGCGCGGAGGACGGAGATGCACCTGGCCTACCTCCTCTCGGACGGTCGCCCCGCCCCGGCCCTCCCTCACCCGGAGTTCGCGGACGAGAACCTCGTGCGCCAGGCACTCGGAGACAGCGCGAAACGAAAGCCACTGAGGAGCCTCGTGAACACCCTGCTGGACCCCTTCTCCCCGTTCGAGGACCGCCTGCCCGACCGGAACGGAGCCGCCTCGTGATCACGGTTCGTCGAGGCCCAAGCCGAATCCCCAAGCAGCTCGCGGGGGAGCTTGCGGGGGCGAAGACCGACCTGAGCCGGTTCTTCTCGTCCCAGAGCGAGGAACGCGTCCAGAGCAGGCCCCCATTCGAGGACGCCCTCCTCCGATCCCCTCTGCTAGTGCGGGAGATCCGGACCGTCTTCCGCTCGAAGTGCAGTTACTGCGAGTCGCTCCTCACCGAGAATGAAGAGGTCGTCGACCGCTATCGCCCCGCCTGGCGCGCCCACGACCTCGAGGGCCGGGTCTCCGTCGAGCACTACTGGTGGCTGGCCTACGAGTGGACGAACCTGCTCGCGGCCTGCCTCGACTGCAGACGAAGCAAGGGCTCGCGGTTTCCGGTCCGACGGGCGCGATCGGAGCTACGAGCGCGCGGGGCGAGGCTCAAGAAGGAGGTGCCGCTCCTCCTCGATCCGTGCGCCACGCAGCCGTACCTCCACCTCCACTTCCGCCCGAGCGGCCGCGTCGAGCCGCTCACCGAGCCAGGCGATGTGACGATCGAGGTTCTGAAGCTGAATCGGACCCGGCTCCTGAAGCAGCGGGCGCAGTGGCTTAGTCACGTCAGCAGGCTTCTCCGCGTCGTCTCTAGGCAACAGGGTGAGGAGGCGACGCCGCGGGCACGAGAACTCCGCGCGGCCATCGCACCGGACGCGCCCTTCGCTGGTGCTACGAGAGCCGTGGTGGCTAAGTTCGCCCATTCGAAGGGTGCGCTGCGATCGACCCCTTTCGGCGCCATCCGACCGGAGAAGTGGGGAGTCGCCGAGCTCATGAGCTCGCTTGGGCGCGACGACTCGAAGGCCACTGAGGCCAAGGCTCGTCGCCGCGCGGATCGGGGGGTGACTGCTGCCGGGCCGGAGGCGACCCCCGACCGAGTCGCGAGCCCGAAGACCCGAGCGGCCCGCCTCAAGAAAGGGACGATCACGAAGAAGAAGGCCCTCGGCCGAGGCGTCTCCCGCACCGACGCCATCTGGCTACAATCGATCACGATCGAGAATTTTCGGGCCCTGCACCACGTGCGGCTCGAGTTCCCCGAACCGCACGTGGAGGACCAGCAGATCCGCGAGCCGTGGGTGATGCTCCTCGGTGAGAACGGCGTCGGCAAGAGCTCGATCCTGAAGGCCATCGCCCTGGCGCTGGCCCCGAAGCCCGTGCGCGAGCGACAGTCCCCGAACGCCGCAGACTGTCTAAACCGGAGCCCCGACCGCGAGGGGAACCAGGGGTTCATTCGACTCGAACTCTCTGAGGGCAGTCCCTTCGAGCTCCGGT
>CAZDYS010000848.1:0-1731 GCA_964509445.1 uncultured Planctomycetaceae bacterium | reverse complement strand
CAGCGCGGCGGACGCCTGACGACGCGCTCGCTCGGCCGCATCGTCGACAAGGCCGTCCTGGCAGCCGGTCTGCGGCGTCACGCCACCCCGCACACGCTCCGCCACAGCTTCGCCACGCATCTGTTGGACCGGGGCGCGGACCTGCGCGCCGTGCAGGAGCTCCTGGGGCACGCCCACCTGGTCACCACGCAGGTCTACACCCACGTGTCGGTCGAGCGGCTGCGCTCGATCTACGAGCGCGCGCATCCGCGCGCGGAGTGAGCTCGTCCGCGCCGCCGCGGACGCGGATCAGGAGCGGGCGCCGCCCGGAGCCGGGCTGGACTCGACGTAGGCCTTGAGGCCGTCGCCGAAGAGCTGCCGCCAGCCGCTCTCCTGGCTCGCGGCGGTCGCGCCGGACACCGCGCCGAGGCTCGCGTCCTGGACCTCCAGGACGGTCTCCGCGCCGCGCTCGACGAGCCCGAGGCGCAGCAGCGTCACGGCCGGCCCCCCCCAGGCCGGGGCCAGGTGCCCGACCAGGTGCAGCGTCTCCCCCGGAACGCACATCTGCACCGTGTACCACAGCAGACTGCCGGCCGCGGCGGAGGCCTCCAGGAGCTGGCCGCCGGCACGCGCGTCGAGCGTGACGACGGAGTCCGGCGCGACGGTCCGGAAGTCCGCCAGCCACCAGGCGTCGGTCTCCTCGGTCAGGGCCTGCCACACGCGCGCACGCGGCGCGGCGATCGGGATCTCCAGCTCGCAGACACGAGCCTGGACGGGAGCGCTGGGGTCGGTCATGGGGATCGGGTCTCTCTTCCTCGCGGTCGGTCGAAGCGAGCTGCGCCCTCAGGCGTCCTCGTCTTCCTCGTCGTCGGCTTCGTCGTCGTAGAACTCCTCCAGGAGCTCGTCCTCGTCGTCCTCTTCGCCGAACCAGTCCTCGGCGAGCTCCGGTGCGAAGTTCTCGACGACGTAGCGTTCGCGCTCGTCGACCCACTGGTCGAACTCCTCCCACTGCTCCTCGACCTCCGCCGGGTCATCGCGCGTGAGGTCGAAGCTCTCCTCGAGCGCCTCCTCCCGCTGCCGGATCTCCAGGAAGAGGTCCTCGAAGGCCCGCTGTTGCCAGGGCTCGAGATCGTGCTCGGTCGCGAGCATGTAGGCCTCGAACCGTGCGTCGAAGCGACGCTCCGCCTCGCGCTCGGACGCGCGCTCGCGCTCCCGCTCGAGCCGTCGCGCCTCGTTCTCCTCGCCGACCCAGTCGAGCACGAGTCCTCGCAGCCCCTCGCGCGTCGCCGCCTCGGCCGGGAGAGCGCCGCCCTCCGCGAGGCCGAGAGCCGGCTCTCGACGCGTCCCCGACTCGACCGATCGCAGGCGTCTCTCCAGTTCGCCGAGCCGGTCGGCGAGGCCGGCGGCGCCCGTGGGGACGGAGGCGCCTGGCGCGAGCGGTTCGGACGCCGGAGACGCCGACGCGTTCGGCAGGGCCGGCTCGGTCTCGGACGAGGAACGGCCGGACGGTCCGTGGTCGTGCCGCGGCCGCAGGAGCTCCAGGAGCAGCACCGTGCTCGCGGAGCTCAGCACGGCCACCAGCACCAGGGGCAGGACGGGAGTCTTCACCCCGTGAGTCTACTCGGAACTCGACCTTGGGAATGAAGCCGCCTCGGAGCTACGGTCGGCTCGACACGTTCCCCTCTCCCCTGCCCCCTGCGCCCCATGAAGTTCCTCGTCACCTGGAAGCTCTACCCCGGAAAGCTGCACGAG
>CAZDYS010000847.1:0-1732 GCA_964509445.1 uncultured Planctomycetaceae bacterium | reverse complement strand
GGTCGAGCACGCCGTGGACGCGGCGCTCCGCGGGGAGACGGACGCGGCGCGGGCGGCGGTGTCCGAGGCCAAGGAGCTCGCGCGGGCGCTCGCGACGACCCTGCGGCCCACGCGTACGGGAGGCGAGGCCGGAGGCGTGCCGCTCGTCGCGCGCCGCAGCTATCCCCTGTTCGAGGCCCTCGACGGCGGGGACGTGTTCTTCATGGTGCTGTGGGCCTTCGTGCTGACGGCCCCGCTCTGGAGCCGCCGACTCGACGCACGGGGCGGGCCCGAGCGCGCGTGGTCCCACCGCGTGCGCTGGAAGCTCCTCCTGCCGCTCGTGGTGTCGCTCTGCGCCGCGCTCGGCTGGAGCCGCACGATCGGCGGCTCGCCCACGTTCGAAGCGTCGCCCTACAAGCGCGGCCTGACGAGCGGCGAGCTCGTGGCGACGCGCGCGCTGTTCCCGCCGCTCTCCTTCGGCTTCGCGGAGACACGCGGAGGCGAGCTCTTCCGCCCGCCGACCTGGACGACGACGAGCGAACAGGACGAGGACGGAGCCTACGTCCACGGACCGCGCGTGCCGCGCCCGGACCCGGTCACGGGCGCGCTCCCTCCCTCGACGCCGGTCGAGGTGCTCTTCGCCGAGCCGGCCCGCAACGCGGCCTGGCGCCATCCCCTGGGAACCGACTCCGTGGGGCGCGACCTGCTCGTTCGCATGCTCTGGGGCGGTCGCGTGAGCCTGACCGTCGGGCTGGTGTCGGCGGTGCTCCTGGTCCTCATCGGGACGCTCGTCGGGGCGTGCGCGGGCTACTTCGGAGGGCGCGTGGACCTCGTGCTGTCGCGCGTGATCGAGCTCTTCCTGTGCTTCCCGGCGTTCTTCCTGATCCTCATGGTCGTCGCGTTCACCGACCCCGCCGTCGTGCCGCCGATCTTCGCGATCGTGATCGTGATCGCGCTGGTGCGCTGGACCGGCGTCGCACGGCTCACGCGGGCCGAGTTCCTGCGTCTGCGGACGCTCGAGTTCACGCTGGCCGCCCGCGCCGCCGGCGTGAGCACGCCGCGCATCCTGTTTCGCCACCTGCTGCCGAACGCGCTCGGTCCGATCCTCGTCGCCGGTGCCTTCGCCGTCGCGTCCGGAATCCTGACCGAGTCGGCGCTCTCCTTCCTCGGCTTCGGCGTGCAGCACCCGATCCCGTCCTGGGGATCGCTCGTCACCGAGTCGCGCAGCGCCGAACACTGGTGGATCCAGCTCTTTCCGGGGCTCGCGATCTTCGTGACCGTCCTGGCCTACAACCTCGTCGGCGACGCCATCCGCGACGCGGTGGATCCGAAGCTCGCGCTCGAGGAGGAGCTGGCGTGAGTCCCCTGCTCGAGGTCCGGGACCTCTGCACGACGTTCCCCGGTCCCACGGCGGAGCCCGCGGCGCGTCCCGTGGACGGCGTCTCGTTCACGCTCGAGGCGGGGGAGACGCTGGGCCTGGTGGGGGAGTCCGGCTGCGGCAAGAGCCTGACCGCGCTGTCGCTCCTCGGGCTGGTGCCGGAGCCGGGCTCCGTGACGCGCGGGAGTGTGCGGCTCGCCGGGCGTGACCTGACGTCGCTCTCCCGGCGCGAGCTCACCCGCGTGCTCATCGCCCGCGAGGCGCGTCGCCTCGGGCTCAGCGAGCGCGACGGCGAGAACCTGCAGAACATGCTCGGCGCCGGCGCGAGCTCCAGCGCCAGCAGCGAGCCGCCCACGCTGCAGGGCGACGAGCAGA
>CAZDYS010000846.1:0-1748 GCA_964509445.1 uncultured Planctomycetaceae bacterium | reverse complement strand
AGGCGGTGGGACAGGTCGACGATGCCGGTGCAGAGGTCGTCCTCGTCCACTGTCCAGGTGTTCTTGATGGCGTCCCGGTACATGTCGTAGAAGGCCGGGTAGCGCATCGGGCGCAGCGTGAGGTCCATCCCCGGGTCGAGGATCTTCGCCTGCGTGTGGGTCTGCGGCGGGAAGGGGGCGATCGTCATGGTTGAACCTCTACTGGCAGGCTTCGCAGGACTCGGGGTTCTCGAGGGAGCAGGCCACGGCCTCGGCGTCGGTCGCCGACACGGTGGTCTGACGGATGCGCGTCGCCGGCCGCGAGCGCAGGTAGTAGGTCGTCTTCAGCCCTTGCTCCCAGGCGTACAAGTACATGGAGGAGAGCTTTCCGATCGTGGGCGTCTCCATGAACAGGTTCAGAGACTGACTCTGGTCGAGGAACGGTCCACGGGCCGCCGCCATGTCGATCACCGCGCGCATCGGGACCTCCCAGGCCGTGCGGAACAGGTGCCGCAGGTCCTCGGGGATCTCGTCGATGTTCTGCACCGAACCCTCGGAGCGCTTGATCTTCTCCCGCACGCGCTCGGTCCAGAGATCGCGCTTCTGCAGCTCCTTGACCAGGTAGCGGTTGATGATCAGGAAGTCGCCCGAGAGGGTCTCGCGCTTGAACAGGTTCGACACCTGCGGCTCGATGCACTCGTAGCAGCACGCGATCGTCGAGATCGTCGCGGTCGGGGCGATCGCCAGGAGGAGCGAGTTGCGCAGCCCGTGCTCCGCGATCGCGTCCTTCAGGACCTGCCAGCGCTCCGGCTGCGACGGCGTGACGTTCCACAGGTCGAACTGCAGGTCGCCCTTCGACGCGCGGGTCATCAGGAAGTTCGGGTGCGGCCCATTCTCCTTCGCGAGCTCGCAGGAGGTCAGGAGCGCGTTGAAGTAGATCTCCTCCTGGATGCGAGCGCACAGCTCCAGCGCCTCGGGCGAGTCGAACGGCATTCCGAGCTGGAAGAACACGTCCTGCAGGCCCATCTCGCCGAGCCCGACCGGGCGCCAGGCGTGGTTCGAGTTCGCGGCCGACGGCGTCGGGTAGAAGTTGATGTCGACGACCTTGTCGAGGAAGCGCACGGCCGTCCGGGTGATCTCGCCGAGGCGCTCGAAGTCGAACGCGCCGTCCTTGACCAGGCGTCCGAGGTTGATCGAGCCCAGGTTGCAGACCGCAGTCTCCTCCTTGCTCGTGACCTCGAGGATCTCGGTGCAGAGGTTCGAGAGGTGGACCGTCTGGCCCGGCGCACCGGTCTGATTGCACTTCTCGTTGGACGCGTCCTTGAAGGTCATCCAGCCGTTCCCGGTCTGGGCCAGCGTGCGCATCATCTTGGAGTAGAGCTCGCGCGCCGGGATCTGACGCACGAACAGCTGGTCCTCCTCGGCGGCGCGGTAGGCGCTCTCGAACTCCTCCCCGTAGAGGTCGCACAGGTGCGGCACGATCTTCGGGTCGAACAGCGACCACATCTCGTCGTTCTTCACCCGGGACATGAACAGGTCCGGGATCCAGTTGGCGAGGTTGATGTTGTGCGTGCGGCGCGCCTCGTCCCCGGTGTTGTCCCGCAGCTCGAGGAAGTCCTCGATGTCCGCGTGCCAGCTCTCGAGGTAGACGCAGCAGGCGCCCTTGCGACGGCCGCCCTGGTTGACCGCGGCGACGGACGAGTCGAGCGTCTTGAGCCACGGCACGATGCCGTTCGAGTGTCCGTTCGTGCCGCGGATCAGCGAGCCCT
>CAZDYS010000845.1:0-1751 GCA_964509445.1 uncultured Planctomycetaceae bacterium | reverse complement strand
GTGGCCGAGAGGTCGCGCAATCCCCGCTGCAGCGCCGGAAGGACCTCGTCGTCGCGCTCCTCGAGCGCCCCCAGGGCCGTCAGGGCGCCGGCGCGCACGTGCGCCACCGGGTGTTCGATCGCCCGGACGAGCGCCGGGAGCGCCTCGTCCGACGCCAGCGCGCCGAGCGCGACCGTGGCCTCGTAGGCCACGCGCCAGGAGGGAGACTCCAGGGCCGCGGCGACGGCGGCGACCGCCTCCGGGCTGGCCTCCAGGTGACGCAGCCCGCGCACGGCGAACAGGCGCTCGAGCGGAACGTCGGAGCCCGCGTACTCGAGGAACGCACCTCGACCGAGCTTCGACTGGCGGCGCGAGAGCGCGAAGAGGATGCGCCACACCAGCTCCGCCTCGACCGCCGTGCGCGCCACCGGCTCTCGTCGCACGCCCTCCCGGGCCGGGAGGATCCGGTAGGGGAGCAGGGCGTCCAGGAGCGCTCGGTCGACGGCCTCGGCGTCGGGCGCGTCCCGGTCCCAGCGCGCCGTGGCCAGTGCCGCCTCGATCCGGACCGTGAGGTCGGCGTCCCGCAGCGCGACCCACAGGTCGCGATGCAGCTCCGGAGCGTCGAGGCGGCTGGCCGCTTCGACCGCTCGCGCCCGCATGGCCGGATCCGGGTCGTTCAGGTAGCCGGCCAGCGTGCCGGCCGCGAGCGGGTCGCCGCGCAGGCCGAGCGCGAAGGCCGCCGCCAGGCGCGTGTGGGGATCGTCCAGCCGTTCCGCCAGCGCGCCGGTGACCTCCGGCCCGTAGTCCGGGAACGGAAGGCGCCCGAGGGCCACGACCGCCCGCTCGCGCACGAACGGGTCGCGGTGGGTCGCCAGCTCCTCCAGACGACCGCCGCCGTCCGACCGCAGCTCCTCCAGGCGCGCGATCTCGTCGAGCTCCGCGCTGCGGCGCAGCTCGATGGGCGCGCCGACGGGCTTCCCGAAGTCCTCTGGGAGCGCCTCCGGGGCGGGAGCGGGGCCGCCGCAGGCGCTCCAGGCGAGCGCGAGCAGCACGGTCCCGGGGAACGAGGCGACGAGCGGGGAACGGTTCGCGGGTTGAGACATGGACACGGGCGGCGCTGAGGAGCAAAGGGCGGGGAGCCGGTCGGCTTCGCTGTCTCCCGAAGACCCCTTCCGGTACTATGACGGGTTGCCCCTCCGCGCTCCAGCCCCGCAGGAAACGCTCTCCCCATGGCCCTCAGCTCGATCCCCGAAGTCCTCGAAGACCTCCGTGCCGGCCGGATGATCATCCTGGTCGACGACCCCTCCCGTGAGAACGAGGGCGACCTCTGCATGCTCGCCGAGAAGGTCCGCGCCGAGGACATCAACTTCATGGCGAAGGAGGGTCGCGGCCTGATCTGTCAGCCCATGGCCGGGGAGCTCTGCGATCGCCTCGGGCTGGTCCCCCAGGTGAAGCACAACACCAGCCGCATGGGGACCGCGTTCACGAACTCCATCGAGGCCGCCGCGGGCGTCACGACGGGCATCAGCGCGGCCGATCGCGCCCACACGATTCGGGTCGCGAGCTCCACCGACGCCGGGCCCGAGGACATCGCCACGCCGGGCCACATTTTCCCGCTGCGCGCGAAGGAGGGCGGGGTGCTGGTGCGCGGTGGGCAGACGGAGGGCTCGGTCGACCTCGCGCGGCTCGCCGGGGCCGCGAGTCCGTCCGCCGTGATCTGCGAGATCATGAACGAGGACGGCACCATGGCGCGGATGCCCGAGCTCGAGGTC
>CAZDYS010000844.1:0-1752 GCA_964509445.1 uncultured Planctomycetaceae bacterium | reverse complement strand
GACGTCCGCGTCGAGGCGTTCCACGGCATCTCGGAGGAGTGGGAGGCCTCCACGCTGCCTCCCGCCGTCTACTGGGAGGGAGAGGTGCGGATCGAGGTCCTGGTCGTCGAGGACGAGGACGCGGTCCTGCAGCCGGTCGCCGACCTGGCGGTCGACCGGGCGCTCGAGGAGAGCGCCGGTCTGCACTACCTGGACGACTTCCGCGAGGAGCGCCGGGCCTACCTGCGGTTCGAGCCGCTCGGGCTCCCGCAGCTCGCCGAGGAGCTCGCGGTCGGCCTGCGCGTCGAGGTCTTCGAAGGAGGCCTCTCGCGCGGCGTGCACGAAGTGCCGAACGCCGACGCGGGCGGCCGCCGCTGGCACCGCGGGGAGGTCCCGCTGTGGCTGCACCTGCCGGAGGTCCCGGTGGACAGCGAGAGCGACCCCGCGCTGCTGGAGGGTTGGTCGGTCCGCCTCACTCCGTCCATGGCGGCGGCGGTGCAACACCACCGGGCGACGCGGCGCTGGGTCGGGGACCTCGAGCTCTCCCTCGCGTCCCTGGAGCGCTCCTCGGACTGAGGCTCAGGAGAAGCGCGTCTCGCGCTTCCACCCCAGCCAGGCGCAGAGACCGCCGAAGGGCAGCATCGCGAACAGGAGCTGGGGGTTGAGGCCGCCTCGCGTCCACCAGGTGAACGCCAGCACCGCGACCATGCCGAGCGCCCCCGAGAGCACGCGCTTGGCGTCCGTCCCCACGAAGACCCCGCCCAGGAAGAGCCCCACGCAGAACGCGGCGATCGCGCTGTCCAGGGACGCGTAGCCGAGGAACAGCGCGTCGAAGCCCGCGAACAGGACTCCGGTCTGCAGCGCCTCGACGGCCCAGCGTCGTCGCTCCGCCTGGACGAGCCCCTCGGTGTGCCGCAGGTCGTCGCGGAAGCGCCGCGTGAGCTCCTCGCGCTGCTCCTCGGAGAGCGCGTGGAACCAGACCTCGTTCGCGCTGGGGTGTCGCAGTCGTTCGATGTCGACGCGCGCCATGCTCCCCTCATCGGCGCGCAGCGCGGTGGAGGTGGAGCAACTGCCTCCCTAGGCGTCGCGCAGACGGGGAACCACGGCGGACCGCAACTTGATCCAGGCCCGCTGATGCAGCTGCTGCACCGCGTGGAGGTCCGTCCGCCCGATCGTCTCCAGGATCTCGTCCCAGGAGCACCAGCAGTAGTCCTTGAGCAGGACGACCTCCTGGTAGTTCTCGGGGAGCTCGGCGACGGCCTCGTCGAGGATCGCTCGCATCTCCGCTCGCTCGGCACGCTGGTCCGGCCGCGTCTCGCCCGCCGTGGGCTCGAGGCGGCCCGAGGCCGAGGAGGTCGCTCCCGGCGCAGGTGCATCGAGCGGTCGCTCTCGGCGCCGATCTCGCTTCTGGGCGTGCTCGCGGTCGTAGGCATCCCGGATCTGGTTCACCGCGATCTTGGAGAGCCACCCCAAGATCGCTCCGGGAGCACGGAGATCCGCATCGGGAATCTTGCGGTACGCGACCTGAAAAGCCTCCTGGACGATGTCCATCGACTCCAGGTAGCCGCGCATCTCCTGCCCGAGCTGGATCCGGATGATGCGGTGGAGGCGCGGCTGATAGCGCCGCAACAGCTCGTCGAGGGCGGCACGGTCACCGCCCTTCGCTCGCTGGGCGAGCACCACGGACTCGGTGGCGTCCGGCTGCTCCTCGTCGGCGAGCGCGAGGTCGAGGGGGGTCTTCATGAATGGGCCGGATTGTAGCGCTCGCTCCGA
>CAZDYS010000843.1:0-1756 GCA_964509445.1 uncultured Planctomycetaceae bacterium | reverse complement strand
GGAGAGGATCAGCTTCCAGTCCTCCTCGATCAGCGCGCGCAGGAGGAGCTCGTCCCCGGCCCGCACGAGCTGCGGGTGCGTCTGCGAGAGGTGCGCGTAGAGCGGTCGCGCCTCCGGCTCCGCGCCGACCAGCACGGAGCTCAGGTCCCGCCCCTCGTGCTGCGCCTCGCTGGTCAGCCCGAGCAACCCGCGGAGCGTCGGCAGGAGGTCCAGCGTCGAGACGCGCCCGGTCACGCGCCGCGGTCCGAGCACGGCCGGCCACGAAACCACGAAGGGAACGTTCAGCGTCTCCCCGTAGAGCGCGGTCCCGTGCCCCTCCGCGCCGTGCTCGTGGAACTCCTCGCCGTGGTCGGACGTGAGGACCACCAGGACGTCGTCCCCCCACCCCATCTCGTGGAAGAGCCTGGCGATGTGGTCGTCGACGTAGGAGATCTCGCTCTCGTAGGCGGCTCTCGTGTTGTGGCCGGTCGACGCGTCCCCGACGAACCACGGCTCGCGCACGTGGTAGGGCTCGTGCGGGTCCATGTAGTGCAGGTACACGAAGGCCCGCTCCGCGGCGTCGATCTCCTCCTTCCACTCGAGCAGCTTCGCGTTGACCGTCGGAGCTCCCTTGTACTGGTGGCTGCGGAAGCGATCGAAGCCGCGCTCGAAGCCCTGGCGGTTCGAGATGTTGAGGTTGTCGGTGACGCCGAACGTGCGGTACCCGTTGCGCGCGAACAGCTCCGGAAGCGTCTCGACCTCAGGCGGGAGCTTTTGGACCTCCTGCTCCAGCGCCTTGGACACGCGGAGACCGGTCGTGAGCTGGTGCTGGATCGGCAGGAGCGAGGTGAACAGGGAAGCCGTCGCGGGCGCCGTCCAGGACGAGGTCGAGTGCGCGTGCTCGAACACGACTCCGTCCCCCGCGAGGGAAGCGAGGAACGGTGCCGTCTCCTTGGGGTAGCCGTGCCAGGAGAGGTGGTCGGCGCGCAGCGTGTCGATCACGACGACGACCACGTCGGGGAGCTCCGCGGGGACCGCCGGGACCGGTTCCGACGCGCCGGAGCAGGCCAGCGAGGCGAAGGCCGCCGCGGCACCGAGGAGCGCGGCCGTGACGCGCGCTCGCGGGGAAGAAGGTCTCTCGAGCATCGTCGCATGCTAACCGGGTCCGAGGCGCGTCGTCGTCCCTCGCGCTCGCCCCGTCTTCCTCCCGCGATCGCATACAATCGCCGTTGCGCCGCCCGCCCCACCTCGAAGTCCAGCCCGCAGCCAGGACCCCGGTCCGGCCCCTTGCCCATGTCGCGCTCCCGCTTCGCCACGTTCGCGCTCTCGCTCCTCGCCGCTCTCTCCACCCTGGGTGGTGCGCCCTTCGCCCAGGAGCGCGACCCCACCCGGACGGTCGAGAAGTTCAAGGTCTACCTCCTGCGGCAGCCCTTCCACGAGACCGCGTTCGAGCGCCTGGTGGAGGCCGCGGTCTCCACCAACGCACTGAGCTCGCTGATCGCGGAGTTCGAGCAGGGAACGGAGGATCCGGACGCCGATGCCGAGACGCGCCGCGCGCGGCGGATCCTGTGGGTCCGCCTGCTGGCCGCTTCGGAACGGACGGAGGAGGCCTGGAGCGAGCTGGCTCGCGTCGAGGGAGAGGAGCCCGAGCTGCTCGAGCTGCGCGGCACGCTGGCCCTCGCGAACCAGGACGCGGAGGCCGCGCTGGCGGCGCTCGACGCGGCGGCGAGCGTGGCGGCCGAACGGGACGACGGACGGATGCTCGAGCGCCTGCACC
>CAZDYS010000842.1:0-1761 GCA_964509445.1 uncultured Planctomycetaceae bacterium | reverse complement strand
GCCTCCAGCCCCAGGTCCGCCTGGAGGTTCAGCGTCCAGGTCGTCGGAGAGCCGCGCTCGCCGCTCCCCAGGAGGAGGTGCGCGCTGGCCGGGTCCGTCGCCCGGGCGAGCTCCGGGGTCAGCTCCAGCAGGCGGTCCAGCGGCGCGAGTCCGCCCGGGGAGCTGAGGCCCAGGGCGCGCGCGACCGGCTCGGTCCAGCTGCTCGCGATCGTGACGACCCGTGCCGCGGCGGGGGCCAGGAAGGCCTGGTCGTCCAGGGGCAGCGCGTCCTCGTCGATCTCCACGCGCACGGCCGCCGTTCCGGGCGGGACCGCGATCGCGAAGTGCCGGCGCTGGTCCGCCTCGAGCGTGATGGGACGACGCTCCAGCACGGTCTCTCCGGCGCGCACGAGCAGCGTGCGCGTCACCGGAGCACTGCCGGGAGGCGTGAAGGCCGTGACCGTCACGAGTACGCGCTCCACGAGGCGCCCGGTTTCGTCCTCCTCGCGCACGCGCTCCGCGTGGGTGAGCGCGACGTTCGCGAGCGGCGTTCCGACGGAGACGAGCTCGACCTCGGCGGGCATGCGCTCCGGCTCGAAGCGATCCGTGACGACGAGCACCTCGCTGTTCCCGGAGAGCTGCAGGCCCAGCGCGATGGCGGGCGCGAGGTCGTGCCGCGTCGCGGTCGGGTCGAAGGACGCCAGCGCGGCCTCGGCCTCGCCCGGGAACGCCGCCGGACCGATCAGGAGCTCCGGGCGCGACCCGCTCCGGATCAGCGTCACGCGGCTCCCCGCGGGGAGGTCGTCGATCCGCTGCTCCACGGTCCGCACGGCGCGCTCGCGGGCCGACGTGCCCTGGGCGTCCCGCGCTCCCATGGAGGCGGAGGCGTCGAGCACGCACACGAAGTGCTGGGCGGTGCCGCTCCCGCAGGCACGCGGTCCGGCGAACACCAGGCCGAGCAGGAGCGCCGCCAGGACCTCGAGCCAGAAGGACGCGTTCGTGCGCAGCTTCTCGCGCCGCCGACCGGCCATCAGGCTCTCGTCGTCGTCGACCCAGAGGAACAGCGCGCTGACGCGCTGCGGCCGGAAGCGCCGGCGGAACAGGTGCAGGCCGACGATCGTCGGGACGCCGAGGAGCGCGAGCAGTCCGAGCGGATGGAGGAACACCGGGGCTCCTAGCGCCGACTCCGGTCGGGCATTTCCTGCGTCCTGCGCACCATCGGTCTCGATCCTACTCCGGCACGACGTCGATCACGACGATCTCCGGGCGGCACAGGAACCGCAGGCGTGGGGCGTAGCCACGCTCCATGCCGATCCCGCGCGAGACGAACAGCGTGCCGCCCTGGGGCAGCTCCGTCCGGCCCGTGGCCCAGGCGCGCGGGACGCTCGAGAAGGTGACCAGCGGCCCGAGTCCCGGCAGCTGCACCTGGCCACCGTGGATGTGTCCGGCGAGGTAGAGGTCGCCGGAGCGGTCCTCGCGCGCGAAGTCCGGGGCGTGCCCCACGATCACGTGGAAGCCCGGGGGGCGCGGGAGGAAGCTCTCCCGCGCGAAGGAGCGCCGCATCGGGAGTCCGCTGACCGTCAGCCCCGCGAGCTCCGTCGTCCCGGGCTCGTCGAAGAGCACGGCGCGGGTGCCGGCGAAGGCGGCCTCCCAGCCGGGGCGTTCGACGTTGCCGGGCACCGCGACGAGCGGGGGCCCGTCCGCGAACCCCAGCTCGAGCAAGAGCGCGTTCCAGGCCTCCAGCTCACGCACGTAGGTCGCGAGCGGAGCCTGCACGAAGTC
>CAZDYS010000841.1:0-1765 GCA_964509445.1 uncultured Planctomycetaceae bacterium | reverse complement strand
CGCACGATCGGACCGGCGGTCATCGGGAAGGTCTCGCCGTAGGCCTCGCGGACGGCCGCGAACCCGCGCTCCACGTCCTCGAACGTCCTCGCGTCCTGAGCGAACGACCGCAGCGGCTCGAAGAACGCGCGCAGTCCCTCGTTGAGCCCGGGCACCGCCGCGGACCAGTGATCGTGGCCCGCGAAGTGCCCGCTCTGCCAGCGGAAGCGCGCCGGCGCGTTGTCGCGCAGCGACCAGACGACGGCCTCGAAGTGCGGGTTCATCCCGGCTCCCTCGTCTCCGATGGAGAACCAGGCGAAGCGGCGGTACAGGCCGTGCTCCGGCGCGAGGTCCTCGAAGTCCGCGACCAGCGAGGCGTCGTTCCACCAGAAGCTGGGGCTCAGCGCCAGGAAGCCGTCGAAGGCCTCGGGCTCAAGGAGGAGCGTCTCCGCGGCGAACAGGCCTCCGAACGAGTGTCCCGCCAGGAGATCGATCCCGTTGGTCCGATAGCGGGCCTCCACGAACGGCTTCACCTCGTCGACCAGGTAGCGGCGGAACGTCGCGCTTCCGCCGCCCGTGGGGAACGAGGACGTCGTGTCCGGATCCGTCGCCGGCGGGGTCAGGTCTCGCGTGCGTTCCGTGTTGTCGATCCCGACGATCAGGATCGGAGGCGCGTCGAACTCGCCCAGGTGCCGGACGAGACCGACGGCCTGCTCGAACAGGGACTCTCCGTCGAGGAGGTACAGCACGCAGCAGGTCGCGTTCGTCTGGTCGTAGTGCGGTGGGACCGCGACGCGCAGCTGGCGCGGTTCGTTCAGCTGGACGGACGCGAGCTCGAGCTGCTCCCCGATCACGATGGGCGTCGCGGAGGCGCTGGGAGCCTGTTCCTGCGTCGGGAGCGCCGTGGGAGAAGAGGGGAGCAGCGACAGGGCACCCAGGCAGAGCGTGAGGGAGCGGGCGGCGAACTTCATGGGGTCAGTATCGCGGACTTCGTCCGAGGGCGATACGTCCGTCCCGGGTCGTCTCAGTGGCCTCGCCGGCCCGGCCGCAAGTACGCCAGCCAGTAGACGAACGCCACCAGCAGCGTCCCTCCGAGCACGTTGCCGAGCGTGACCGCGACGAGGTTGCGCAGCGTTCCCGGCACGAGCCCCTCCGCGCCGAGCGCGATCGCCCACGGTAGGAAGAACCAGTTCGCGACGCAGTGCTCGAAGCCGATCGTCACGAAGGCCGTGATGGGGAACAGCACCGCGAGCACCTTGTCGCTCACGCTCCTCCCGCCGATCGCGAGCCAGACGGCGAGGCAGACGAGGGCGTTGCACCCGATCCCGAGCGCGAGGGCTGGGACGAGGTCGAGGTCCGCCTTGGCCCGGCCGATAGCCAGCGCCTGCTCGCCGACCGCGCCGTCGCCCAGGCGGTCCACGCCGGCGAGGACGACCAGGGCGACCGTCCCCAGAGCGCCCGCGACGTTCCCCAGGTAGACGAGCATCCAGTTGCGCAGGAGCTCGCGCCCCGAGATCCGCCGCGAGGCCCAGGCCATCGCGACCAGGTTGTTCCCGGTGAAGAGCTCTGCGCCGGCGACGACGACGAGGATCAGGCCCAGGGAGAACGCGAGGCCACCGAGGAGACGCGTCGGACCGAGACCGAAGCCGGAGTCGGTTACCACGACGGTGAAGAACACCGCTCCCAAGGAGATGAACGCGCCGGCCAGGACGGCCAGGGTCGAGAGACTCACGACGTCGAGCCGCGCCTTGGTGACGCCGACGGACTCGACGCGCTGCGCGATCTC
>CAZDYS010000840.1:0-1766 GCA_964509445.1 uncultured Planctomycetaceae bacterium | reverse complement strand
GACCGACCGCAGGACGCTCGCGCGGCGTTCGCGCGCGTGCCCGCGGAGGTCCCGCCGGAGCTCGCTGCGTTGCGCCGCGAGGCCGCGGCGCTCGCGCGCTGAGGCGCCCGGGCCGTCAGTTGATCGTGACGGTGCCCCCGCGCAGCGCCTGGATCCGTTTCGGCGTGCTCAGGGTCAGCGGCGCCTCGAGGTAGGTGCCCGGGCGCACCCAGACCTCGCCGCTGGAGGGCGACAGGAAGTAGCCCGCGGCGAAGGTCTCCCAGGGCAGGTGCGCGCTGCCGTTGTTGTTCCCGCTGTAGAGGAGGTCCACGAAGTCCGCGCGGATCGTGTACTGGTGCATGCGCGAGAGCACGGCGCCGTGGAAGTAGGCGTTCAGCGGCCGCCGCGTCGACGGTCCGACGGTGGGGGCCATCATGTCGTTCGGGAAGAAGGCCGGGTCCGTGTGTCCGCCGCCGAAGGCGGTCCAGGGGACGTTGCAGCGCGGTGCGTCGAAGGTCGTGCCGGCCCCGCCCGAGGTCGTGGTGAGGAAGGACAGGGACGTCGCGGCCCCGTCGATGTAGCCGACCGCGTGACCGAGCTCGTGCCGCGCGACCGTCAACAGGTCGAAGCCCGCGGGGCCGGCGCCTCCGTCCGCGTCGAACTCCTCGTCCGCCTGTGGCGTGGAGTCGACGAACCAGGTGGTCGTGGCGTTGTCGAAGCGCACCGTCGCGGAGCTCACCCCGCCGGCGAAGAAGTAGGCGGTCGTGGTGAGTCCGAGCCCGCCTCCGAGGTCGTTGTACTGGACGGTGATCGGCAGCGGGTTCACGGTCAGCCCGTCGTCGTCGATCAGGTCCTCCCACTCGTCGATCGCGTGCTGGATCACGGGTCGGTGCGAGGTCGGCACGCTCGCGTCCCAGGTGACGGCGAACGAGAAGGGGGCGCGCCGCTGCTGGACCTCGGGGGGCGGGTCGGGCACCAGGACGGCCTCGCACCGGCAGGTTCGGTGGATCGTCGGACCGAGCCCGAGCGCCTGGGCGCTGGGGTGCTGGGCGACGGTGGGGAGAGCGAGGAACGACGCGCCGAGGAGAATGCGGAGAGGCTGCATGGTGGGAGGGGAGAGTCGCGGGAGAGGACCTGTCTCCCCTCTCACGCGCGCGTTCGCCCTGGCGCTTTGCAGGGAACTCCGAGAAATCCGCGAGCAGGTCTTTTTGCCGGATCGCCTGTGAACTCGCGCCGGGCGCTCGCGCGTCTGGCAGAGGACGAGTTCCGGGCCGCGGTGCCCGAGCTCCCCCGTTCCCCGTCCGCGCGGTGACCTCCGCGGACGCGCCCTCTCCCCGATCCCTCATGAAGACCCCCACGCAGATCGCCACCGCACTGGCACTCCTCTGTTCCCTTCCCACGGCCGCGAGCGCGCAGGCGCGGCGCCCCGACCCTGTACCGGCGCCCGCAGCGCCCGCGCCCGCCAGCTTCTTCTGGGGCGACTACGACGCCGACGGCCTGGTCGACGCGCTGGTCCTCCTGCCCGGCGAGGGCGGTCGGCTGCTCCAGAACGTCGGAGACGGAGGGTTCCAGGACGTGACCTCCGAGCTCGGCCTGTTCGGTCGGCTCGACCAGGCGTTCCAGGGTGCCTGGGCGGACTACGATGGCGACGGTCTGCTCGACCTGTTCCTCGCCTCCTACGAGGGACCGGGCGCGCTGCTCTCGCTGTCGAAGGACGGCGTCTTCGTCGACGTGACCGCGGAGGCCGGACTGCCGGTCCTGACGGGCGTCGTGGACGTGGCCTGGGT
>CAZDYS010000839.1:0-1771 GCA_964509445.1 uncultured Planctomycetaceae bacterium | reverse complement strand
GGACGCCGCGGCCGCGTCCGCCGCGCGGACGGGCGACGCGCCGGAGCCGGCCTGGAACCCGGGCGCCTTCGCACGCACGGACCTGGCCTCGCTCGGGGCCTCCGAGGGCCCCGGTGGGGGACCGACGCGGTCTCCGGTGCTCCCCCGTCGGGACCTCCGTCGCGCGGTGCTGTGGAGCGAGGTGCTCGCTCCGCCGGTATCCTTGCGGCGCGAGGACGCGCTCTGGAGGACCTGAGCGCGCCTCTTTCCGTCCCTGACCCCTGCGAGCGGAGCGACTGCGAGCGATGGCGAAGCGCTACTGGCTGATGAAGTCCGAACCGGACGTGTACTCCTTCGACGACCTGTGGAAGGCGAAGAAGCGCACGACGCCCTGGGATGGGATCCGGAACTACCAGGCGCGCAACTTCATGCGCGACGAGATGCAGATCGGCGACGGCGTGCTGTTCTACCACTCGAACTGCAAGCCGCCCGGGGTCGCGGGGCTGGCGGAGGTCGCGAGCGGTGCCTACCCGGACCCGACCCAGTTCGATCCGGCGGACCCGCACCACGACCCCAAGAGCGATCCGGAGGACCCGCGCTGGCTCCTGGTGGACGTGCGCGGCGTGGAGAAGCTGCCCCGTTACGTGAGCCTCGACGACCTCCGCGGCGCCAAGGCGCTGGCCTCGATGCGCATTCTCCAGCGCGGGAACCGGCTTTCGATCACGCCCGTGACGGCCGCCGAGTGGCGCGCCGTGAAGCGCCTCGGGGGACTCTAGAGCGACCTCCCGGCGGGAACCGGGGCCAGAGCCCGCCTCTCGGGCCTAAGTCGCTTGCTTGTCGGGGGTTAGGGGGAGCACGGGCGACCCGGCGCGGGCCGCACCCCCCGTTCTCGGGCCTTTCCTGGCCGTCGGGAGCCGTGAAAGCCCTTGATCCCCGCCGCGATCGAGGTTCCCATCGGTCCGTCGCGAAACGGGCCAGGAGTGGCCCTCCCGCACCCTAGAACCCCATTTTGAGGATGCCGAGTAGGCCATGACCCAGAACTACGAGAACCTGCTGGCCGCCGTCGAGGCGTGCCGTCCGGACGTCGAGAAGGCCGTGAAGGGCAACAAAGCCGCCACCTCGCGAGTCCGCAAGTCCATGCAGGAAGTCAAGGCGATCGCGCAGGAGATCCGCAAGGAGATGCTCGAGCTGCGGGACGCCGGCGGCGCCTCCTAGGCAAGGCGACCTCCCAGGCCTCCGAAGGCCCGAAGACCAAGGACCGCCCCTCCCGCGCTTCCCGCGGGGCGGGCGGTTCCTTCGTGTTCAGCCTTCTGTCAGAACCTCGAGGCCTTCGCCAGGGGGGACGAGACCGCGCTCGCGCGCGAGACGGGAGAGCGCCTCGAAGGCGCGACGCCCCTCGGAGCCCAGATCGCGGGTCCAGGCGTTCACGTACAGGTCCACGTGCTGGAACAGCACCTCGTCCGCGTGCTCCTGTGCGTAGCGCCGCATCGTGGGCAGCGTCGCGTCCCGGTGCGCGAGGCCCCAGTCGAGCGACGCACGTACGGCGCTCGTGACCGCGCGGGTCGTCTCCGTCGGGAGGCTGCGCCGCGCGACGGGCCCTCCGAGCGGCAGCGGCGCGTCCGCGGCCTGCTCCCAGGTCACGCCCAGGTCCTCGACGAAGGCCAGGCCGCGTTCCTGCCAGGTGAAGCGACCCTCGTGGATGCAGACGCCGAGGTCCAGTTCTCCGCGCTCCAGAGCCGGCACGATCGTGGAGAACAGGCGCTGCTCGAGCTCCACCGGCTCGGGATGGAAC
>CAZDYS010000838.1:0-1780 GCA_964509445.1 uncultured Planctomycetaceae bacterium | reverse complement strand
ATCGTCGACGAGCAGGCGGTCACGTTTCGCTACGCGTCCGGCCCGCCCTGTCGCCACCCGTTCGCCGCGCCCGAGAGCCTGCCGCGCGCGCAGGAGGAACGAGGAGAGGCGTGACGGAGCGCGACCGCGGCCGCCGCCCGCGCTGGTGGGTCGTCTATCTCCTCCTGCTCGCGGCCTCGCACGGAGTGCGGCTCCTCCGCGCCGGCGATCCGCCGCTCGAGCCGGGGTTCTCGCACCTGGACGTGTCCGCGGTCGAGGCGGGGGAGCGCACCGCGGCGGAGGTCACGCTGTCCTTCCGGGATCGGCTGGCGGACTCCGGGGCCACGAGTCGCACGCCGGTCCTGCTCCTGCACGGCAGTCCTGGAAGAGCCAGCGACTTCGACGGGCTCGCGCCGCTGCTCGCTCGCGAGCGGCGCACGCTGGTGCTCGACCTGCCGGGCTTCGGGGGCTCCACCCGAGACGTCCCCGACTACTCCGTGCGCGCTCACGCCGAGTACGTCCAGCAGTTCCTGGAGGCCCTGGAGCTCGAGCGCGTGCACGTCGTCGGATTCTCGATGGGCGGCGGGGTCGCGCTGGAGCTCAGCGGTCTCGCTCCGGAGCGCCTCGCCTCCGTCACGCTGCTGTCCGCGATCGGAGTCCAGGAGCTCGAGCTGCTCGGCGACTACCACCTGAACCACGGCGTGCACGGCCTGCAGCTCGCCGGACTGTGGGCCCTCGAGGAGCTGCTGCCGCATTTCGGGCTCCTGGACGGCGGCGTCCTGTCGGTCGAGTATGCGCGCAACTTCTACGACACGGACCAGCGGCCGCTGCGCGAACGCCTGGAGCGGTTCGAGGGGCCGCTGCTCGTCGTGCACGGCCAGGACGACGTACTGGTTCCCTACGCCGCCGCGGAGGAGCACCACCGCATCGTGCCCCAGAGCGAGCTGGTGCGTTTCGACGCGAACCACTTCCTCGTGTTCCGGCAGCCGGAAGCGCTCGAGGAGGCGCTCTCGCCGTTCCTCGCTCGCGTCGAGGCGGGCACGCAGCCCACGCGAGGGACCGCCGACCCCGCGCGACGCGAGGCCGCGGCGGCGCCCTTCGATCCCTCCACCCTGGAGCCCGTGTCGGGCTTCGCGCTGGGCGTCCTCCTGGCGATCGCGTCGGTCGGCACGCTCGTGTCCGAGGACCTCGCGTGCATCGGCGTGGGAGCGCTCGTCGGACAGGGGCGGCTCGCCTTCTGGCCGGGCACGATCGCCTGTCTGGTGGGGATCTACGTGGGCGACATCCTGCTGTTCCTGGCGGGCCGCCTGCTCGGCCGGCGGGCCCTGGGACGCTGGCCTCTGCGTTCGTTCCTCTCGGAGGAGCGCGTGGAGCGCAGCTCGCGCTGGTTCCAGGAGCGCGGGCCCTACGTGATCTTCGCGTCCCGGTTCCTGCCCGGGTCGCGGCTCCCGACCTACTTCGCGGCCGGCGTCCTGAAGACGAGCTTCTGGAGCTTCACGCTGTGGTTCGCGCTGGCCGCGATCCTCTGGACGCCGCTCCTGGTCTGGCTCGCGGGCAAGCTCGCCGGGACGCTCAGCGACCGCCTCACCTTTCTGCAGGAGAACTTCGCGCTGGCCTTCGTGGCCACGGTCGCCGTCGTCTTCCTGGTGTTGAAGATCGGGAGGCCGATGGCCTCTGCCCGCGGGCGACGCCTGCTCTACGGTTCCTGGCTGCGGAAGGTGCGCTGGGAGTACTGGCCGCGCTGGGCGTTCTACCCGCCCGTGGTCGCGGCCTGCGCCTGGTTCGCGCTCCGGACGCGCAG
>CAZDYS010000837.1:0-1781 GCA_964509445.1 uncultured Planctomycetaceae bacterium | reverse complement strand
CGAGCGCGCCTCGAGTCCGTTCTTGAAGGTGGCGAACTCGTCGACCTCGTCCAGCTCGACGCTCACCACGGTGCTGACGCCCTTGACCGCCATCGTCACGCCGTAGAGCACCTTGCAAGCGTTCATGGTGCCCTTGTTGTGCGTGACGATGATGTACTGCGTCTCGCCGAGAGACGCCTGCACCATCGCCAGGAAGCGACCGATGTTCGCCTCGTCCAGCGCCGCGTCGACCTCGTCCAGGATGCAGAACGGGCTGGAGTTGGTGCGGAACACGGCGAACAGGAGCGCGAGCGCCGTGAGCGTGCGCTGCCCGCCGGAGAGCAGGCTGATGGGCAGCGACTCGCGGCCCGGAGGACGCGCGATGATCTCGATGCCGGCGTCCAGCACGCTCTCGTCCTCCATGAGCATCACGTCGGCCTTGCCACCGCCGAAGAGCTGCCGGAAGAGGACCTTGAACTCGCCGCGGATGGCGTCGAAGGCCTCGACGAAGCGCCGCTCGGACTCCTCGTTGAGCCGCGCGATGGTCCCCTCGAGCGAGCGGCGCGCCTCGTCCAGGTCGCCCTTCTGGCTCGTGAGGAAGCCGAGGCGCTCGGACACCTCCTCCAGCTCCTCCACGGCCTCGAGGTTGACCGGACCCAGCTTGTCCATGCTCGCCTTGAGCTCGCGCACGTGCGTCTCGAGCGCCGTGAGCGGCTCGCTCTCGGCGAGCTCCGCCTCGGGCTCGAAGCCCTCGAGCAGGACCTCGGGCGTCTGCTCGAAGTCCTCCTCCGCGCGCCGCGCGATCTCGTCGCGCTGCAGCGTGAGGCGCTGCTCCTCCAGCTTCGTGCGCGAGACGCGATCGAGCAGGTCCTCGAGCTCGGTGGTGATCTCCTCGCTCTTCTTGCGGAGCGCTTCGATCGCCTCGCGTCCGCCGGCCTCGGCGTCGCGCAGCCCGATCAAGCGCTCCTCGAGCTCGCCGCGCTGGGCCAGCATCTGGTCGCGCTGCTCCGCCAGGGACTTCTCCTCGACGGTGCCCTGCTCGGCGCTCTCCGCGTGCTCTCGCGCGAGCCGGTTGGCGCGCTCGATCTCGGACCGCAGCTCCTCGCAGGTGCGCTCCAGGTCGGAGCGTCGACGCCGCAGCGAGGTGAGGCGCTCCTGGAAGCCCGTCGCCTCGATGCGCGCCTGCCCCTCGTCGCGCATGCGCTGGCTGCGCTCGGCCTCGAGAGCCTGTCGTTCGGTCTCGAGCTCCACGAGCTCGGCCTTCTGGGCCGTGTAGGCGCCCTCGCACTCGACCAGCCGACGGCGCGCCTCGTCGAGCTCCTCGTCCACCGCGGACCGCTCCAGCGCGAGTCCCTCGCACTCGCGCGCGCACTGGTCCGCGGAGCGCACCATCTCCTCGATCCGCGCGCGCAGCGCGTCGACCGCACCGGTCGCGCGCGCACGCTCCGCGAGGGCGTCGCGCAGCGCGTCGTTCTTGCGCTCGAGCTCCTCGGCCTTCCCGGCGCGGCGGCCGCGCTCTTCCTCGAGCGCCTCCGCGACGCGCGTGAGCTCGTCCCCCGCTCCGCGGCGCTCGACCTCGAGCTCGTCCGCGGTCGAGCGTCGACCGACGGCGCCCTGGGCCACCTCGAGGTGCCCTCCCTCGGCGCCGGCGGCGTCGAACAGGTCGCCCTCGGGCGTCACGAAGCGCAGGCGCGGGTGGCGCGCCGCCAGCTCCGCCGCGCGTGACGGGGAATCGACCAGTAGCACGTCGCCGAGCAGCGTCGCGGCCAGCTCTTCGAAGCCGGACTCCGCCGAGGCCAGCT
>CAZDYS010000836.1:0-1783 GCA_964509445.1 uncultured Planctomycetaceae bacterium | reverse complement strand
GCGCGGCGCGAGAGCGTTCCGTCACGCTCCGGGTCGCAGTGGAAGGACGGCACGATGAGCATCGTCCAGCGCTTGGACTCCGCGTCCTCCACGCCCTGCACGTCCTTCGGGAACATGTTGTGGGCGAAGAGCGCGTGGGTCGCGTACTCCCCGACGAAGCGGTAGGGCACGGCGTAGGCGCTGTCCCAGCCGCAGAACACGTCCTTCACGTAGAGCTCGGCGTTCTTCTGGTTCAGGTGCTCGACGACGCGGGCGAGCAGCGCCTCGAACTTCGCCGGGTCGAACTGCTTGTAGTCCTTCTTCCACCAGACGCGGTCCGCGACCTCGGGCCAGGCCACGCCGAAGGTGTCCTGGACGGGGCGACCGGTGCAGGTCGGGTCGGAGTAGTACACCAGCGGGCCGTCGACCCCGAGCTTGGTCGGATAGGCCTTCTGCTCGTCGTCCGGGCCGTCGGGCCGGATCCGACCGCGGTCGTTCGCGATCGCCGCGTGGAACAACTCCTCTTTGGAGAGGTTGTGGCGGTAGGTGACGTCCTTGAGGCCGAGGAGCTTCTCGAGGGCTGCGGCGTGGTCCATGGCAGCGATTCTGGCGCGCTTCGTTTCGGGCGGAGGGGGCCGAGGACGGGGTCCATCCTCGAAAAAGGGGGCAAGAGGGTACCTGCGGCCCCGCGACCCGGCAACCGGAGGCCCGTCCCCGGCGGGCCTACGCGACCCGAACCCGCGGGTCCCGGGGACCGGATTCGGCCCGAGGGGCCATCCCCGCTGCCTCTGTGGCGCCGGAACCGGAAAACGTTTTCTCGATGCGCAATGAGCTGCGCGCCGGTTCGGCCGATGAGTGCAGAGAAATGAAAGAGCAGCCTACCTACGTGTGCCCGCGCTGTGACTACGCCCTGCTCCCGGTTCATGCCGTGGAAGGGACCAAGCGCCGGGTGATCGCCATGACCTGTCCAGAGCCGTACTGCGACCACATGCAGATGATCCCGCGGGATCAGGCTCCCCGAGAGCGCGCGAACGGGGTCTACGACTCCCAGCGCGCCGTGAACTGACTTCCGGGGCGCTCGTCGCCCCGCCCAGCGCCCGCCGTCGGAACCGGGGCCCTTGGGCCCCTAGCCACCCCGTTCGCCGTACCAGCGAACGGTCCTCTCGAGCCCCTCCCGACGCGCGACCCGGGGCGTGAAGCCCAGGCTCGAGTGGATCGCCGTGATGTCCGCACGGCTGTGCCGGACGTCGCCCTTGCGGCCCTCCTCGTGGAGGGGCTCCACGCCGGAGCCCGCGATGTCCGCGATCTCGTCGTAGAGGTCGCGAATCGTGACCGCCTCCCCCGTGCCGACGTTGAAACGCGCGCCCGGAGCCAGATCGCGGGCGTCCATCGCGAGCAGGTTCGCCTGCACGACGTCCTCGACGAACACGAAGTCGCGCGTCTGGAGGCCGTCGCCGAAGATCTTGACCTGGCGTCCCTCCAGCGCAGCGCGCGCGAAGAGCGCGATCACGCCCGAGTAGGGGCTGTCGTCCGCCTGGCGCGGTCCGTAGACGTTGAAGTAGCGCAGCGCCACGGTGCCGAGCCCGAAGGACCGCCCCCAGACCTGGAGCATGGTCTCCCCGGTCAGCTTGTCGCCCGCGTAGGGCGAGACCGGGTCCGGCGCCATCGACTCGACCTTGGGCACGGTCTCGTCCTCGCCGTAGATCGCGGAGGACGAGGCGAGGACGAACCGCTCGGCTCCCCCCGCGGCGGCCGCCCGCAGGAGCTCGAAGGTGCCCTGGACGTTGATCCGGAAGCTCAGGCC
>CAZDYS010000835.1:0-1784 GCA_964509445.1 uncultured Planctomycetaceae bacterium | reverse complement strand
GGAGAGACCAAGGGACATGACGGGGCTCGGCGGTAGGACGTGAGGGTGGTCCTTGCTCCCCTTGCAAAGGGCGAACCATGCGGACGACGCATCCACTTCGCCCTGAGGGCTCGCCGCTCGGCCGGAGAGCGCTCTGCGTGCGCGTTCTGCGGTCGCCGGGGCGGGCGCCGGATCGCTTCGATCGCGTTCCGCGACCTGCATGCCCCGGTTCGTGAACGCGCGCATGGTGCGCTTCCGCGAGGCGCCAGTGAGCGCGCTCTACCCGCCGCTCGTCGAGCGCGTGCTCGCCATGGATCGTGCCGCCTGAGAGGCGTTCAAGCCGACCGTCCGCGAGGTGGACACCGAGCTCTTGCGCGCCGCCGCCCAGGCGCAGGAGCTGCACTACGCGTTCCGGTTCAACGCGTTCATGGGCGTGCGCTCGGACGACGAGCCTGTCGAGGAGACCGGCGTCGAGTGGTCGAGGGCCGCAGCCAAACCGGTCCCCGACCGCCTGCGCGAGCTGACGCTCGCGGCAGCGGCCGGAGAGGTCTGCCAGCTCGCCGCCGACCGTTTGCCCCAGGAGGACA
This sequence comes from uncultured Planctomycetaceae bacterium, assembly GCA_964509445.1. Classification (GTDB taxonomy): domain Bacteria; phylum Planctomycetota; class UBA1135; order UBA1135; genus CAZDYS01. The sequence continues at coordinate 1,218 of CAZDYS010000835.1, read as the reverse complement.
CACTGCAGGCTGGACCGGCCTCGCCTTCCACAGGCACCGCGTTGCCGCAGCGGGTCTCGATCGGGCACTACCAGCCCGTGAGGTTGCTCGGAAGAAAGGGAGATCCCAAGTCAAGAGGGGGGACGAATATGAGCCTACGCTGCACGCCAGAATCTGGGGAACACGGCCGCTCTCGAGCGATCCACGTCTCGAACAGAGACTCGATTCCTGCTCGTTCTTCCCCCGTCAGTGGGCGAGTCCGCTCGTCCTTCTCGTAGAAGCCCGAGCGCTCGTGATCGACACCGGTCCGCGGGGGATAACGCCTTGGCCCGATCCTGGCGACATCGTCGGATCGAGGGGGGCTGTCCGGAGAGGACTTGAATCGCCAAGGCCCCTGCCTCGCGTTCTCGCGGAAGGCCCCACAAGCCAGTACCCAGAAGCCACCGCTGGGGAGGCCCCCCCCTAGCAGGACAGAAGGGCCGTTGCGCTTTCCTGCCTCATAGGTGTCGAAGGAGGCCCCAGACCACCACTTCCCGTGAGCGATCCCATTGCGCAGGGGGCCTCTGTGGCGGTGCGCGCTTCCCCACGTTGCACGCAACGCTTCGGGAAGCCGGACCTCGTCGCGCTCGATCCCCTGCGCGGAGAGCCAGTGGAAGGCCTTCTGCGAAGTCTCGGGCCAGTAGCCCGTGGCCTGTCGGAACGCTTCACGCAGGGGGCGCCGGGCGTGCTCGTCAGGGTCGAGCACGGGCAGTTGCTCCAGCAGGGCAGCCAGCCAGACCAGACCCTCAGGGCGGTCTCCACAGCGAAGGAGGAACACGGCAGCGCTCCCCATCTCCGACGCAACCGGAGCAACCTCGTCCCAACCGTAGAGGGAGGCTCTCGCTCGCTCCGTCTCGCCGAGTGCGAGAAGTGCTCGAACGGCCATCAGTCGCTGGCTTCCATCGGTCGAGTTCGCGAAAGGGCCGAGGAGCCCGACGGCGTTTCGTACCCTGAGGACACCGACCAGGTAGAGTTCCTGGATGCAGTCGTACCCTCCTCCGAAACCGAACGGGAGGCGGGGACCTGTCGAGAGGCGCTCCAGAGCCGTCTCGATCTCTAGAGGGCTCGCGGGGTCGAGCGAGGAGACGATTCGGCGAGCGAGGTCCGGGTCGACCGTTTCGAAGCGGTAATAGAGGTGCCGGAGTGCGGCGTTCGCGAGTTGGGGGTCCGGGTCGTGCAGAGCCGACCGCAGTAGCTCGA
>CAZDYS010000834.1:0-1785 GCA_964509445.1 uncultured Planctomycetaceae bacterium | reverse complement strand
GGGGATGGTCCCGACGAAGGGCCGCCTGTCGCCCTTCGTGTACCAGCTCGTCGGCGGCGTGCGCGCCGGCATGGGCTACTGCGGTTCGCGCACCATCCCGGAGCTCTGGCGCGACGCGCGCTTCGTGCGCGTGACCGCCGCGGGCCAGCGCGAGTCGCACCCGCACGACGTGCAGATCACCAAGGAATCCCCCAACTACTTCCAAGAATGAGCGACCCGCGCGGCATCCTCGTCGTCGACCTCGGCGCGCAGTACGCACAGCTGATCGCGCGTCGCGTGCGCGAGTCCCACGTCTGGTCCGAGATCGCCCCGCCGTCCCAGGCGCTCGAGCGCGCGCGCTCAATGAACCTGGGCGGGATCGTCCTGTCCGGCGGTCCGGCCTCGGTCTACGCGGACGACGCTCCGCGCGTCCCGCGCGAGCTCCTGGACCTCGGCGTCCCGGTCCTCGGGATCTGCTACGGCGCCCAGTGGCTCGTGCACGAGCTCGGCGGCGACGTGGTGGCCGCGGACCGGCGCGAGTACGGGCGCACCTCGATCGAAGTGCGCGGGGCGGACTCGGTCTTCGAGGGCATCGTCGGGCGCACCGTCGTCTGGATGAGCCACGGTGACAAGGTCGCGCGCCTGCCGGACGGCTTCCGCACGCTGGCCTCCTCGGATGACTGCGAGCAGGCGGCCTTCGGCGACGACGAGCGCAAGCTCTACGCCGTGCAGTTCCACCCCGAGGTCACGCACACGCTGCGCGGGCGCGAGATCCTCGAGAACTTCATCTGGCGCATCTGCGACCTTCCCGGGGACTGGACCTCGGAGTCGATCGTCGAGCGGCAGATCGAGGACATCCGCTCCGCCGTGGGGGAGACGGGCGAGGTCGTGCTCGGGCTCTCCGGCGGTGTCGACAGCTCCGTGGCCGCCGTGATCGTGCATCAGGCGATCGGCGAGCGGCTGCACTGCATCTTCGTCGACAACGGCCTGCTGCGGAAAGGCGAGCGCGAGACCGTCGAGCGGATCTTCGGCGACCACTTCCAGATGGACCTGACCGTGGTCGACGCCTCCAACCAGTTCCTGACCGCGCTGGAGGGCGTCACGGATCCCGAGCGCAAGCGCAAGATCATCGGGCACGAGTTCGTCGAGGTGTTCCGCGAGGAGGCCAAGCGCTTCCGCGACGCGGGCTTCCTCGGCCAGGGCACGCTCTACCCGGACGTGATCGAGTCCGTGAACGTGCACGGTGGCAACACGGCCGTGATCAAGAGCCACCACAACGTCGGCGGTCTGCCCGAGGACCTCGAGATGGAGCTCGTCGAGCCTCTACGCGAGCTCTTCAAGGACGAGGTGCGCGAGATCGGTCGGCACCTCGGACTCGCGTCCGAGGTCGTCGACCGCCAGCCCTTCCCGGGTCCCGGCCTGGCGGTCCGCTGCCTCGGGGAGCTCACGCCCGAGCGCCTCGCGGTGCTGCGCGAGGCGGACCACATCGTCACCTCGGAGATCGAGGCGGCCGGTGCGGACGAGGGGCTGTGGCAGTACTTCGCGGTGCTCCTCCCGGTGAAGTCCGTGGGGGTGATGGGCGACCAGCGCACCTACGAGGAGGCCTGCGCGCTGCGCGTGGTCCAGTCCGAGGACGCGATGACGGCCGACTGGGTGCAGCTGCCCCAGGACCTCTCCGCGCGGATCTCGAACCGCATCATCAACGAGGTGCGCGGCATCAACCGCGTGGTGCTCGACATCAGCTCGAAGCCGCCGGCGACCATCGAGGGGGCATCGGCTGCGGGAGCCGAGCCGCTGCGTCCTCCG
>CAZDYS010000833.1:0-1789 GCA_964509445.1 uncultured Planctomycetaceae bacterium | reverse complement strand
GGCCGGCCCTCCATCTTCTCGACGACGCGCCGGTAGAGGCGGTACTGCTCCTCCTCCGAGGGGAACGAGCTGCGCTCCAGGTAGAGGAACTCCGTCCGCAGCAGGCCGATCCCGTCGACGTGGTCCAGCTCGAAGGTGTCCAGGTCGCGCACGCTCTCCACGTTCACCTGGACGCGCAGGGAGCGCCCGTCGGGCGTGCGCGCGGGTTCGGCGCAGTCCCGGGCGAGCTCCTCGCGTCGCTCGCCGGCGGACCGCTGGCGATCGCGCAGGTCGACCAGCTCCTCCTCCGTCGGGTCGAGCTGGATCGTGCCCTGCTGCCCGTCGAGGGCCACGGTCATCCCCTGCTCCAGCCGCGCGAGCAGGTTCGGCACGCCGACCACGCAGGGGATCCCGAACGCCCGCGCGAGCACCGCACCGTGGGAGTAGCGGCCTCCCTTCTCCGAGACGATACCCAACAGCTGCTGCCGCTCGATGAAGGTCACGACCTGCGGGGTGAGGTCCGTCGCGGCGAGGATGACCTGCGCCTGCGTCTCCTTGACCTCCTCGCGGTCGCGCTGCATCAGGACGTCCAGCACGAGGCGCCAGGGATCGGACACGTCCGAGGCGTAGGCTCGCACGCTGTCCCCCTCGAGCCCGCCCATCGTCTCCTCGAAGCGCTGGATCAGGAGCTGCACGGCCGCCTCGGCGTTGATGCGCTGCTCGGTGATCGCCTGCTCGACGTCCCGCATCGCGCCGGGGTCCTGCAGGATCAGCCGGTGGACCGCGAAGATCTCGGCGTCCTTGTCCCCCGCCGTGGCGGCGACGCGCCGGCGACGATCCTCGAGCCGCTCGGCCGCCGCGTTCAGGGCGCTGGCGAGCCGACCGACCTCCTCCGGGACGTCCTCCTGCGAGACCTGCCAGGTCGGGACGTCCGCGCCCGCGTGCACCACGTGGACCGTGCCGATCGCGAGGCCGGGGGCGACCGGAGCGCCTTGGAGAGTGCGAGTGAGCATTCCTTTCCCCCTCGCCGGTGGAGGCGCGGGGCCAAGACGATAGCGGAGCGGACAGCCGCTGGCTCCAGAGAGCGTCGATTCCCTCAAGGACGGCTTCCCACGGGATCGACCAAGGGGATTCGAGGTTCCGGCTCGGGGCGTTCCAAACCCGACGAGTGGCATCCGGACCCTCCCCACCGGTCCAGCATCCAAGCCCAGGTGAGAGCCCATGGCCCGCCAAGACACCTTCGAAGTGGAGCCCGACGCGTCCTACGCCGCCGACGACACCTCCAACGTCCAATCACTCGACCATGGACCGCGCAGCAGCGCGGGCCTGCTGTTCCTGGTCGGATTCACGCTCGCCGCAGGCGGGACGGCGCTCGCCTTCGCGCCCCGCTTCTCCTGGAAGCTCTCGCAGATCGCCCAGCAGCTGGAGACGCTGGGCTTCCCGCACGCCACCATCGCCGCGACCGGCCTGGTCGTGTTCTGCCTGGGCTTCGTCGCGAGCGGCGTCGCCCGCGCCGCGCGCTTCCGCCCGCAGGCCGCGCCCAGCCGGCCCGAGGACTCCGAGTTCATGCTGGTCGCCGACCAGCTCGCGACGGACCTGGCGCAGGTCCTGACGTCGCTGCTGCAGATGTCCGAGGAGCTCGCCGCGCTCGGGGAGGCCCAGCGCACGCTGATCGCCGCCCAGGAGGAGGGCACGCCGAGCGACCAGCAGCACAACGCGATGTTCCGCCTCGCGTCGAGCGTCGACCAGCTGAACGCCCGCGTCGACGAGCGCCTGCGCGAGTTCGACACGCAGTTCCGGACGCGCATCG
>CAZDYS010000832.1:0-1793 GCA_964509445.1 uncultured Planctomycetaceae bacterium | reverse complement strand
AGGACCGGGGGCGGCGCAGGCGAATGGCGCCACGCACGGTCGCCGGGTCGACCACGCGGCCGCCTTGCGTGAACTCGAGGAGTCCGCGCGCGGCCAGCCTCCGGCCGGCGCGCCGCACGCGCTCCATCCACGCGCGCCAGGCTTCGCCCCCGACGCGACGTGCGACCTCCGAAGGACAGATCGAGGCCTCCGGTGCGCGCTGCTCCAAGAGGGCGAGCAGCTCCCGTTCGAGCCGCCGATCCTCGGGATGCACGCGCCGCGCACGACAGCGTTTGCTGCAGTAGGAGCGCCCCTGCGCTCGCTCCGGCAGCGGGCGTCCGCATGCGCGACAGAGGTCCATGGGGATGCGTTCGAGAACGAGGGCGTGCCCGATGCGCGCCCGCCCCGGAACCCGTCGTCCGGGCCCGGCCCGTCGCGGTTCCTCCCGCGAGCGGAAAACGCTTCTCCACGCCGTGGAAGCGAGGGAGCGAACCCGCGGCCGACCCCCCGTGGGGCGCGGGCCCACGGCCGGCCCGCGCGGCGCGATCTCGCGAGACTGGCGCGTCGCGACGGGACCGCCCGGATCGCGACCTGCGACGCGCGGTCGCGAACGACCGCCAGCCCCAAGGAGACGCCCGGGCGCGACCGGGCGGACCGGGCCGGTGGCCTCCCGGTTGCTCCTCGGCTCGTCGGCGTCGCGTCTCTGCGACGTCGCTCGCCCCGGACCCCACCGGGACGAGACCCTCCAACCCCTTTCACGAGGACCCCCCATGAACGTCCAGGGAACCGAAAGCACGCCCCAGATCGCCCAGCTGTTGATGAGCGCGGGCACGAACCGGGCCGATCTTCCTCCGCAGCTGTCGGAACACGGGCCGCCGAGCCGGATGACCTCGATCACGAACGACCAGGGCCAGAGCCTGGTCGACCTCCGTGACGAGCTGCAGGGTGCGGTGCAGAGCGCGCTCGAGGAGCACGACGGCAGCACCGACCTGCGCGCCACGATCGAGGGCGCGATCACCACGACGCTCGAAGAGCACGGCTTCGATCCCGAAGAGGTGAAGAGCGCGATGCAGGAGAGCGGCTTCGACCCCGGAGCTCGTTCGGAGGCACGGATGGCGATGCTGTCCGGAGCCGGCGGCGCGGGCTTCGACCCGTCGGCCGTGCTCGAGAACGGCGGCACGGAGGAGGACCTGATCCAGTCCTTCCTCGAGCAGTTCCGCGCCGGTGCCCACCTCGACGTCGAGAGCTGAGCACGACCCTCCCTGCCTTCCGCGGGCCGGCGCTCTCCGCGAGCGTCGGTCCGCTTCCTCCGACCGACCCCACGCCCGCCTCCCTCCCATGTCGCGCTCCACGATGCTCTCGCCCGCCCTCTCCCGCTCGACCGTGCGCCCGGTCCGTCCGCGCACGGACGCGACCCTGCTCCCGCTGTGCCTCGGCCCGCTCTTCTCGCTCGGTGCGCTCCTCTCCCCGATCCTGCCGCTGCTCTACGGCGCGGGAGTGGCCTCCGCCGCGCGCGCGCTGCACGCCCGGCGAGGAAGATCGAGGGCCGCGCACGGGGAGGTGCAGCGGCTCGCGCTCCTCGCTCTCGCCTGCGCCCTCGGCGGCGGAGCGGCCCTGTTCGCGAGCGAGGACGTCGGGACGCTCTCGCTCCTGATCGCGGGCGCCGCGTTGCTCGCGACGTCGCGCTGCATCCCTCTCCTGGCCCCCGGCGCGAGCCTGTCGTCGGCGTGGCGACCGCCGGTTCCGGGGACGGGCCGGAAGGACGCGAACCCGACGCCGCGAGGCCTCGCACGCCGTGCGAACGCCGTCCATCC
>CAZDYS010000831.1:0-1794 GCA_964509445.1 uncultured Planctomycetaceae bacterium | reverse complement strand
AGCGCAGCGCCTTCCCGCCCAACCGCCAGGTCGTCCGCGCGGCGGACGCGGACGCGGACGGCGCCGTCAGCGCGGCCGAGTGGAGCGCGTTCCTCGCCTCCCTCCCGGCGAACGAGGCCGGCGCGCTGGACCGGGACGCGGTCCGCGTGGCCATCCTGGTCCCGATGCTCGACCAGGACGCGGACGCGCGCCTGACCCTCGACGATCTGTACCTCCTGTTCGAGATGCTCGACGTGGACGGGGACTTCGAGATCTCCGCGGCGGAGTTCCCCGCCGGGGGCTTCTCGCGCACGACGAACCGGGCCCCGGGGAAGCGCGCCCCCAACCTCACGATGGCCCCGATCGTCCTGCGGGCGGCGGACCGCGACGGCAGCGGGCGCGTCGAGGTCGAGGAGTGGGGAGAGCTGATCGACGGGATCGAGCCGGAGGGAGACGACACGCTTCCCGCCGCGCTGCTCGTCGAGTGGATGAACCGCGAGCAGGAGCGCACCGAGGGCGGCGCCTTCGCCCCGCCGGCGCTCTTGCGATGGATCGAGCGGGAGCTCGACGCGGACCTCGACGACCGGGTGACCCCGGCCGACCTCGAGATCTTCCGGACCGCCCTCGACGCGGACGAGGACGGAGCCGTGAGCGCCTCGGAGATGCTCGTGTCCCGTCGCTCCCGGACGATCGACCGCAGCCGTGCGCCGCTCATGCCCTGGCAGCGCGACCTCGAGGACGCTCTGGCCGTGAGCCGACGGGACGACAAGCCGCTCCTGATCTGCGTGAACATGGACGACGAGACCTTCAGCGACTCGCTGGCCTGGTCGCGCTACCGCGACCCCGCCTTCGTCGAGCTGGTGAACGGCTTCGTGCCGGTGGTCGTGTCGCCCGACCGGCACACGCGCCGCGACCGGGACGACCGCGGACGACGCATCGTCGACCCGCGCTTCGGTCGCGTCCTGAGCAGCGAGCACGTCGACCTGGAGCCGGTCCTGTTCGAGCGCTACTTCGACGGCCGCCGCGTCTCCCCGCGACACATCGGCGTCGACACGGACGGCACGATCCTGTTCGACGTGTTCCTGGTGAACGACCTGCGCCGCGTCGACCAGGCCCTGCGCGAGCACGGACGCCCGGGCAAGACGGCGCAGCCTCCCGGGGAGCTGACGGAGGCCGAGCTGCTCGCGAGCCCGGACGCGCTGCACCGCGCGTTCCTCGAGGACGCGTTCGTCGAGGGCGACGAGGCCACGCGTATCCGCCTCGCGAACCTCGCGATCGAGGAGAATCGAGCGACGCAGCACCCCGAGCTGCTGCGGCTGGCGCTCGCGGACCCGTCGCCCCGCGTTCGCTGCAGCGCCGCCTGGTCCGTCGTGCGCGCGCCGCGCCGCACGGCAGCGCTCTCGATCGGACTCGTCGAGGACACCTACGACGCGATCGATCCGGCGGTGCTCGCGCGCCTGGAGAAGGGGTTCGAGGCGGACACGCGGCTGCGGGACTCGCTCGTGACCGCTCTGGAACGGATCCCGCGCTCCGATCGCGGCGGGGCCCGCGCCGAGCTCCTGCAGCAGGCCTGGCGCGAGCTCGCGGAGCCCAGCGGGCTGCTCGACGAAGACGCCTGGCGCTCGGCCCTCTCCTGGTCCCGCGTCACGGTCCCGAGCGCGTCTCGGTCCCGCGAGGAGCTGTACGCGGCCCTCGAACGACTCGAGCCTCTGGCCGGATCGGGCATCGAGCACGACCTCGCCTACGCCGCCGCGATGCTGGACCTCGCCCGGAGCGACCTCCGCGCGGGACGCGGCGCGGACACCCTGCTCGAGG
>CAZDYS010000830.1:0-1800 GCA_964509445.1 uncultured Planctomycetaceae bacterium | reverse complement strand
CCTCGAAGTGTCCGACGCGTCGCTCGTGGGCGCCGGTGAAGCTGCCCTTCTCGTGCCCGAACAGCTCCGACTCGATCAGCTCGTGGGGGATCGCGGCGCAGTTGACGGCGACGAAGGACGCGCTCGCGCGCGGGCCGGCCAGGTGCAGGTTGCGCGCGACGACCTCCTTGCCGGTCCCGTTCTCGCCCGTGATCAGCACGGGGACGTCGGCCTGGGCCGCGCGCTCGATGTCGGCCCGCAGCGCCTCGGTCGCCGCGCTCTTCCCGATCAGCTCCCAGCGTCCTGCGAGCTGGCGGCGGAGCCCGGTGTTCTCGCGCTCCAGTCGCCCGGCGCGCAGCGCGTTGCGCAGGCTGACCAGCACGCGGTTCTGGTCGAGCGGCTTCTCGAGGAAGTCCACGGCGCCGAGCTTGACCGCCTCGACGGCGGTCGTGATGTCGCCGTGCCCGGAGATCATCACGACCGGCGGCGGCTCCTCCTCCTTCTGCAGCTCCTCGAGGAACTGCAGCCCGTCCATCTCGGGCATCTTCACGTCCGAGAACACCGCCGCGGGGTGCCGGTCCTTGCCGGCCTCCATGTCGATGCGCGCTAGCGCGAGCTTGGCGCTCTTCGCGGTCCAGACCTCGTAGCCCTCGTAGCGCAGGATCATCTCGAGCGCGACGCAGATGTCGGCGTCGTCGTCGACGACGAGCACGATGGGGGAGTCGTCTTGCTGAGCCATTCCCCGATCGTATTCCTCCGGGTCGGGTGCGGCGATATCGTCGCGGCATGAACGAACCGGCGGGAGCCCTGGCCACGCTCGCGCGGCGCCTGGAGCGCGGCGAGGCCACGCTCGCGGGCGTCCTCTCCGGCACCTCTGCCGACGGGATCGACGTCGCGCTGGCGCGACCCGCACCCGGAGCGGGGCTCGAGCTCCTCGCGTTCCGCACGACACCGTTCCCGGGGGACCTGCCGGCGCGGCTGCGCGCTCTTCTCGACGCGCCCGAGCCGCGTCTCACGCCGGCGAGCTTCGCGCTCCTCGACCGGGACCTCGGGCGCGCCTTCGGCGACGCTGTGGTCTCGCTGGCGCGCGAGACGGACCACCGCGTCGAGCTGGTCGGCAGCCACGGCCAGACCCTGTGGCACCACGACGGCGTCGAGGCCTCCGGCCGGGCGACGCTCCAGCTCGGCGACGGAGCCTGGGTCGCCGCCTGCAGCGGCGCTCCCTGCGTGTCGGACTTCCGCGCGCTCGACGTCGCGCTCGGCGGGGAGGGAGCGCCTCTCAGCGCGCTCGCGGACCCGGTCCTGTTCGCCGGGGCACCACGCCCGGCGGTCCTGCTCAACCTGGGGGGGCTGGCGAACGTCACGCAGCTCCGGGAGGGGGACGACGGGCTCGCCTTCGACACGGGCCCGGCCGGCAGCCTGCTGGACGGGCTCGCCCGGTGCACGCTCGGGCGCCCCTGGGACGAAGGGGGCGAGGCGGCCGCCCGCGGCGCGCTGCATCCCGGCCTCCTGCGGGAGCTCCTGGCCCATCCCTTCTTCGACCGCGCCCCCCCGAAGAGCACGGGGCGGGACACCTTCGGGCCGAGCTACGTGCCCGGCGTGCTGGCGCGCGGCCGCGCCCTGGGGCTGTCCGAGGAGGACCTCCTGCGTACCGCGGTGGAGCTGGTCGCCCGGACGGTCACCGAGGCCTGTGAGCGCTTCCTGACGGGGCCGCTCGGCCCCCTGATCGTTTGCGGCGGCGGCCTGCACAACCGCGCCCTGCGGGTGGCCTTGGAGCGGCGCTGGCACGGTCCGGTCCTCGGCGCCGCCGAGGTCGGCGTG
>CAZDYS010000829.1:0-1800 GCA_964509445.1 uncultured Planctomycetaceae bacterium | reverse complement strand
CGAGGACCAGGCCAAGGAGGCGGGCCACGAGATCAACGTCGGCACGTTCCCCTTCGCGGCCAGCGGCCGCGCCATGAGCCTGATGGAGACCGACGGCTTCGTGAAGATCGTCGCCGACGCGAAGACCGACGAGGTCCTCGGCGTGCACATGGTCGGCCCCGAGGTCACCGAGCTCATCGCCGAGGCGGCTCTCGCCATCGAGATGGGAGCCACCACCGAAGACGTCGCGCGCACGATCCACGCGCACCCGACGCTTCCGGAAGCCGTGATGGAAGCGTCGGAGGCCGTCCACAAGATGGCCGTCCACATCTTCCAGAAAAAGTAGGTGGACGCCCCGCTGCTCGAGGTCCGGCGCCTCGGCCGCACCGACTACGCGGAGTGCTACGAGCTCCAGAAGGAGCTCGTGGGCGAGCGCATTCGCGGCACGATCGGCGACGCGCTCGTCCTGACCGAGCACGACGAGGTGGTGACGCTCGGTCGCAAGGCGCCCCCGGGGGCCGCGGCCGGAGTCTCCTGTCCCGTGATCGAGATCGAGCGCGGGGGCGAGGCGACCTACCACGGGCCCGGACAGCTCGTGGCCTACCCGATCCTGGCTCTTCCGGAGGACCGCCGGGACCTCCACCGGTACCTGCGCGACCTCGAGGAGGTCGTGATCGGGATGCTGGGCGAGTTCGACGTGAAGGGGGAGCGTCGCGAGGGCTGGACGGGCGTGTGGATCGGGGACAAGAAGATCTGCTCCATCGGCGTCGCCGTGAAGCGCTGGGTCACCTATCACGGCCTTGCCGTGAATCTGCACACCGAGCTCGAGGCCTTCCGTTCGTTTCGTCCGTGCGGGCTGGAACCGGACGTCATGACGCGGCTCGCGGACCACGTCGAGCTGCCTCCTACGAACGTGCTGGGAGAGGTCCTCTTGGTGAAGCACTTCTGTCGGGTGTTCGGGCACGAGCTCCCGCCGCCGGCTCCGCTGCAGGACGCGGGCGAGGGGGCGGACGAGGACCTGGGCGGCCCGGGATTCCGGCCGCTTCCGCTGCTCTAGCGGACCCGCCGCGCCAGGAAAGGATTTCCCGAGCATGACGGCTCGGGACAGCGGCGACCTCGGGGCGAGAAAGGGGGCCTTCGGCCCAAGTTCACGGACCGTGGGCCCGATGAATCCGCAGCGCCTCCCCCGTGATTCCGCGCGTCGACCCCCGCTCGCCCTCCGCCGCGGGTCTCCCCATGTCCTCTCGTCCGAAGAACGAACCCTCGAGCCTGCGGCCGTCGACCTTCGAGCGGCTCCTCGTGTGGTCCCTGTGCCTGGTCTGCGCGACGGTCGTCGGCTTCGCGTCGGACGTGGTGACCGGCGGCGCGACGCTCGGCGTCGTGGTCTTCCTCTACTGGTACGTGGACCGCGAGCGCACGAAGCAGGTCGAGCGGTTGATGTCCGGCGTCCTGCGCTCGAAGGAGCGGCTCGAGCGCAAGATCCTCGAGCGCAAGGAGATCGAGGCCAAGCTGCGCGAGCACGCCGAGCTGGCGCAGGCCAAGAGCCGTGAGCTGGAGGAGGCGCGTCGCTCGGCCGAATCCGCGAACACCGTCAAGAGCGAGTTCTTGGCGACGATGAGCCACGAGATCCGCACTCCGATGAACGGCATCATCGGGATGGCGGAGCTCATCCTGGACACGGACCTGTCCGTCGAGCAGCGCGACTTCAGCAAGACGATCCACGCCTCGGCGAAGGGTCTCTTGACGATCATCAACGACATCCTCGACTTCTCCAAGATCGAGGCCGGCAAGCTCGAGCTCGAAGCGCACGAGTTCGTGGTG
>CAZDYS010000828.1:0-1802 GCA_964509445.1 uncultured Planctomycetaceae bacterium | reverse complement strand
CCTCCTCGAGCTCGATCTCCTCCTCGAGCTCGATCTCGTCCTCGAGCTCCAGCTCCGGCTCCGGCTCGGAGACCGGGGCCGGACGGGCACGAACGGGCGGAGGCGCCGGCTGCGCCGCCCGGTCCTCCTCGGCCAGCCGGAAGCGCAGCGGGAGGTCGCCCAGGAGGAACTCGTCGCGGTCCACGAGCTTCTTGGAGGAGAGCCGCTGGCCGTCGACGAACAGTCCGTTGCGCGAGCCGAGGTCCTCCACGGACCACTCGAGTCCGTCGTAGGTGACGCGCGCGTGCTTGCGGCTGATCGAGCGATCGGCGAGGCGGATGTCGCAGCTCGGGTCGCGGCCCAGGGTCGCGCTGTCCGTGACCTCGAAGGAGCGGCCGACGTCCTTGCCGCCGAGCACGAAGAGCGTGGCCTTCGTCATCCTGCGGCCTCTCGGGTCGGGTCCTGCGGCATGGGCGTACCCTAGTCTCCGCCCCGCGATTCTCCACGCGCGAACTCGACCTCTCGCCCGCTGCGGGCGCGAGCGCCGGCGCGGGAAGCCGCACCCCATCGGTTAGGATCCCCGACGATGGGAGCCGCGCTGGAGCTGACCGGGCTGGGGAAGCGCTACCGGCGGTCCGTGCTCGCGTGGCGCCGGCCTCGCCAGACGGTCCTCACCGGGATCACGCGCAGCCTGGCGGCCGGCGAACGCGTGGGCCTCTGCGGCCCGAACGGCTCCGGCAAGAGCACGCTGATGCGCGTGGCGGCGGGGATCGAACGCCCGAGCGAGGGACAGGTGCGGCTCTTCGGGGAGGACCCCGAGGCGACCCGCGCGCGCAAGCGCATCGGCTTCCTGCCGGAGGGCGCGGCGCTGCCCGGGGAGCTGTCCGCACGGACGGCGCTGGAGCTGTTCGCCTCGCTGCACGGGTTCGAGCGCGCGACGCGCAAGCGCCGCGTGCTCGCCATGCTCGAACGCGTCGGTCTGTCGGAGGCCCGCGACAAGGAGCTGCGGCTGTTCTCGAAGGGCATGCTGCGGCGGTTCGGGCTCGCGCACGCGTTCCTGGCCGACCCGGACCTCGTGTTCCTCGACGAACCCACGGCCGGGCTCGACGCGGAGGGGCACGTGGTCCTGGCCGAGCTGCTCGCCGATGCACGCGAGCGCGGCGCCGCTCTCTTGCTCGCGTCCCATCACCTCGAGGACGTCGAGCGGCACGCCGAGCGCCTGTGGGTCCTGCTGCACGGCGAGATCGTCGCGGACGGTCCGCCGCGGGACGTCCTCGCGCTCGCGCCCGACGCCCTGGACGAGGCCGAGTCCGAGTGGTCCGTGACCGGGCTGTCGGCCAGCGACCGCGCGGCGGTCGAGGCGGAGGTCACGAACCGCGGTGGTGCCATGCGCCGCCGGGGACGCGCCGACCTGGGAGAGCTCTACCGGCGCCACGAGCGCGCTCGCGAGGCAGGACGTTGACCACGCGCCTGGTCGGGCTCCTGCGTGCGCGGCTCCTGCCCCTGCCCTACTTCGCATGCGCGACGCTGCTCCTGTGCGCGCTCGCCCTGCGACGGGACGGAGCCGCCTCCGGCGCCCTGGCGGTGACGCTGCAGGCCAGCGAGGCGTCGCTCGCGCGCGCCGCCGCGGCGCACCAGAGCCAGCTGCTCTGGATCTGGACGCTGCTCCTGTTCACGCCGCTCCTGTTCGCGCGCTGCGCGCGCTGGAGCCAGACCTTCCATCGCGCCGACGCGCACTGGTTCGGACCGCTGCCGGTCGCGCGGTCGCGCTACGGGCTCGCGCTGCTCGCCGCGCTGGCGCTCGCGATGCTGCAGGCCCTGAC
>CAZDYS010000827.1:0-1817 GCA_964509445.1 uncultured Planctomycetaceae bacterium | reverse complement strand
AGCTCGTCGCCGGTCGTGAGGACGGAGACCGTGCGGCGCCGGAACACCGGCACCGGGTCGCAGCCCACGGAGGCGAGCACGGACAGGTCCGCGGAACCCAGCCGGTGCCCGGGCCCGAGCACGGCGCGTCCCTCCGCGAGGATCTCGCCGCGATGACTGACGTTCTGGGCCGAGGCGACGGCCCGCTCGAAGGTGACGCGGTCGCCCGCGCGCGCCGTGCGCTCGACCATCTCCACGGCATCGCATTCGGGAGGGAGCTCCGCGCCGGTGTAGATCTCGGTGGTCGCCGTATCATTAAAAAAGCCGGAGAAGCGCCCTCCCGCGCGGGACTCCCCGACGCAGTCGAGCTCCGCGCCCGGCGCCGCCGCGTCGGCGGCACGCAGCGCGAATCCGTCCATCATGCTTTTCTCGAACGGAGGGAGATCGACGTCGGAAACGACTTCGCGCGCCAGGAGGCGTCCCGCGGCGTCGGCGAGAGGGACCTCCTCGACGCGGTCGGGGCCGGGCTCGGGAATGCGCTCCAGGATGCGCGCCAGGGCTTCTTCGGGTTGCAGCATGCCGCGCAGTGTATGCGCGCGGCCGCGCGAGCCCGCAAGGGCGACTCGCGGCAAGACCGGGGCGACTGGCGCCAAGAGCGACCGGATCCGAACCGAGCCGGGCGGATTCAGCGCTACCATTTTCACAATAGCCGCGCCTCGCCAGCGCACCCGGCTACCCACCCGCCCGGCCGGCCCTCACCGGCTCGCCCGCCCCGCACACGAGAGCCACCCCTTCGTGCAAACCCGCCCGCCCTTCCCCACCGTCCGCGCCTCCGTGGTCCTCCTGACCCTGAGTGCGCTGAGCGCCGCCTGCTCGATCGAGACCTCCTCCGGCGAGTCCGCCGTGGAGGCCAGCGCCATCCAGGAGCGAGACGCGCCGCCCGTGCGGGCCTGCACGGTCGAGGCGCGCGAGATGGTGCGCGTCCTCGAGGCCACCTCGAAGCTGCAGTCCGAGCGCGAGGTGCCGCTCTTCCCGGAGCTCGCCGGGACCGCAGTCGAGATCCTCGTCGAGGAGGGGGACGAGGTCCGCCAGGGCCAGGTCCTCGCACGCCTCGACCAGCGCGACGAGGTGCTCGCGGAGCGCGACGCGGACGTGGCGCTCCAGGAGGCCAAGGACAACCTCATCGTGGCGGAGCTCGCGGTCGAGGAGGCGACGGACCAGCTCGAGAACGCGTCCCGCGAGGCGCGCCAGGCGGAGCGCGACTACGACCGGGACGAGCGCCTGTTCGAGGCGTCGGACCTGGTCAACCCGCTGTCCCAGCAGCAGCTCGAGGCGAAGCGGCTGGAGCGAGACCAGGCCGTGCACGCGGAAGAGCTCGCGCGGATCCAGCTGCGGCGGCGCGGCCTGGAGCGTGACGCCGCCGTGACCGCGATCGAGCGCGCGGAGGTCGCGCTCGAGCGCGCCACGCTCACGCGGCGGCGCAAGAGCATCGTCGCGCCCTTCGACGGCGTGATCTCGACGCGCAACATCCGGATCGGGGCCAGCGTCGGAACCGCCGAGGCGGCCTTCGTGCTCACGGACACGCGCAACCTGCGCGCGGAGTTCTCCCGCCCGCAGGAAGAGCTCGGCCTGTTCTCGCAGGGACGCGGTGAGGCGAGCAGCGCGCAGAACGCCTACGGCGGCATGCTCTCGATCAGCGCCACCGCCGAGGCCTACCCCGGCCAGGAGTACCTCGGCTGGGTCGAGCGCATCAGCCCGACGCTGGACGCCGACTCGTCCCAGTTCCGCGTGATCGCGCGCCTGCGCCACGGCGAGGGGACGACCAAGGAGACCGCGGC
>CAZDYS010000826.1:0-1820 GCA_964509445.1 uncultured Planctomycetaceae bacterium | reverse complement strand
CGTCCCCAGGAGCGCGCTGGGCGGAGATCCGGCGACGGCCCGCTACTTCCGGCTCGCGCTCGAGGGAACGCCCCAGGTCGCCGCCGTGCGCGGAACGAGCGTGCTCGAGCGCTACCGCCACTACCGGGACCTCTTCGACTACGAGTACGCGCGCCTCCCGCAGCCGCTGCGCGAGCTGCGACGCAGCGTGCTCTCCCGCGCCGACGTGTACCTCTTCGGCGCGCTCCTTCCGCCTCGCGAGTGGGCCGTGGTCGTGCAGCGTCGCGACGAGGCGCTGCGCGCCAGCGGACGCGAGGCCGACGACGTGCGCCAGTTCGTCCTGCAGTACCACTCCCGCCCCCAGGGCGGGTTCGACCTGAGGGTCACCGACATCCTCTTCTCGGACGGCTCTCGCTTCCGTCCGGGCGACCGCCCCTCGACTTCGGAGACGCCATGAGAAACCTCCTCCCCGTCGCTCTGACCTGCCTGACCCTGTGGACCTCTTCCTGCGCCGCGACCGGCGGCTCCGCCGGACCGCCCGACCAGGTCGCGACCGAGATCGTGCGCGCGCTCGACGAGGGGCGCACGGACGAGGCCCACGACCTGTTCGACGACGCCTCCGGCAGCGAAGCGATGCGTCAGCAGCTCTACCCGCTGCTCTACGAGGCCGCCCAGGACCGCTACGTGCGCGGCGACGCCACGGGATCCACGGAGCTGTTGCGCTTCCTGTCGAAGGAGTATCCGAGCGCCCAGGCCGTGCAGCGAGCGCTCCTCAGCAGCCTGTTCCTCCTGCGCGGGGAACAGGACTCCCCCACTCCCGAGCTCACCGCGCGACTGGAGAAGTCGCTGAAGGCCGTACGCGCGCAGTCGCGTCCGCCGGTGTGGACCGACCTGGTGGAGACGCAGCTCCTGATCGACCAGGGCCGCTTGACGGAGGCGCTCGCGTCGTTCGAGCGCTTCGCGGGCGCCTGGGACGGCCAGCCCGAGGCCATCGCGATCTACGTGGACGACATCGAGCGCTACCTCGCCTCGCACTGACCGAGAGGAACCCCATGCACCGACCGACACTCTTCCTCCTGACCGCGCTCCTGGCCGGCAGCTGCGCCTCCACGCGCGCGCCGGCGACGGACGCGGACGCCACCTCCGGCTCCGCCGCCATCGCGCGCGAGCTCGCCGACGCCGCGGAGCTGCGCGGCAACCCGAGCCTGATGCGCGTCCTGGTGCACTTCCGACCGACCGACGATCCGCGGCTCGAGGCGGTCGTCCCCGAGCTCGAGCGCGAGCTGGTCACGACCCTGGCGGGACGCTTCCACCTGTTCGACGCCGGACTCGGCGCCGAGGAGGCACTCGAAGAGCGGATCGAGCGACTGGACGCGACGCACGCCGTTCTGTGCGACACCTCGCGTCGCGGGGACGAGCTGCAGCTCGCGCTTCGTCTCGTGGAGCACGACTCCTCCCGCATCGTCGCCAGCGTCCAGGGCCGGGTCCCGTTCGACGAGCTCAGTGACGCCAGTCGACTCGCGCTGCAGAACGCCGCGCCCCTGGAACAGGGGCTCCGCCCGGCGGACCCGGTGCCGGAGGCAGCCGACCCCGGAGAGCGTGCGCTCGCACGCGTCGCGGACGCCGAGCCGGAGCGGGAACCGAGCCCGGTCTCCGCTTCCCCGCCGGTGGAACCCGCTGCTTCGTCCGACCCGGAGCTCCTCGCGGAGGCAGAGCGCACGCCCACGAGACCGGCCGGACGCTATCGCGGTCGCGACCTGCCGCCGGGGACCGCCCCGGCCGCTCCGCGAGCGGAGCGGCCCGCTGCCCGGACGGACGGCGAGGACGCCGCCCTCGAGGCC